>CAIVYX010000318.1 GCA_903910245.1 uncultured Opitutia bacterium
ATCCGAAGTCCGTCCGCGACCTCGCTGTCGCGCGCTGCTTGCCGGTACGTCAGGCGCTCGGCCAGTATCTCGCCGCGCACGCCCCAGCCGAACTCGTCCGTGGCCTGCGTTCCGTCACCGTCAATCACGGCGCCGGTCTCCGCGGCGAGGCCGCTGGCCTGCTGGAATGGATGCGCGGCTGCCTGACGCACTGCGCAGGCCTCTCCCGCTCGCACCTCGCCGCCGAGTTCGCGACCACCTCGCAGCCGCCGCCTGGCGACAACCTCGACGCCGAGTGGGTCTACGCCGATGGCGCGCGTTTCTCGTGGGAACATGCCGACAAAGGAACCCGCGCGATCATCACTTTTACGCGCAGCCGTCAGTCAGAGCCCGTCACCCAGCGCGTCGCGCTGATGGGAGCCCCCGAAGCTCTATCCGAAGCGGTGTTCTTCTAAGAGGTAGGGACAGCACCACGTGCTGTCCTAATCTTCGAACACCTCTCTGACGTCGTTTGGTCGTTGATACCCCTTCGTCTCCCACCATGCGGAGTAGGGCCAGTCCGACGTTTTCGACACGAGTCCGGCTCTGACCGGATTTATTAGGATATAGTCACGCTTCTCCAGATGGTGTTCATACGATCTCATTCGATGGTCGAAGCTGCCCTTTTGCCACTCGGTGGGCAGGCGATGGGAATAGTCACGTTTAAGTTCGCCGAGCGTGTTGGTGATGTCGGGGTTTCGTGGGATCTTTGCAATGATATGCAGGTGGTCCGGCATGGCTAGAAGCAGCATCGGGCTCCATCGGCCCTTGTCCTTGGCGTGTTTCGCCGTCGCCAGCAGGGCACGCCATGCCTTGGGATTGTCGAAGTGATGCAGACCTCTCCGCTTGTGGCAGAGAGTTATGAACAGTGGGTCGTTTTCATCGACCCAATCTGGCCGTCGGTTGCGAAGGGAATCTCGGTCATAGAAGGGCATAGCCCAGTTTTACCTATGCGAGGAAGTCTCGCATAGAGGGGACATGCCTTAGGACAGCACGTGGTGCTGTCCCTACCTCAATACCTCATTACCCTTACGCGATCCCGTTCTCGCGCATCCAGGCCGCCATCAACTGGAACGCCTTGGCGCGGTGGCTGATGGAATCTTTCTTCGCCGGGCTGAGCTCGCCGAAGGTGCGATCTTCGTTCGCGGGCACGAAGAGGGAATCGTAACCGAAGCCCTCGGTGCCGACCTCGGCTTCGAGGATCTTGCCCCAGCACTGGCCGACGAACTTAGCGACTTCCTGATTAGGCCCGAGGAGGACGAGATGGCATTCGAAACGTGCGCCGCGCTTGTGGAGCGGGGCCTTCTTCATGGCTTCGAGGAGCTTCGCGCGATTCTGCGCATCGGTCGCGCCCGCGCCGGCATACACCGCGGAGTCGACCCCCGGGCCGCCTTGCAGCGCGTCGCAGCAGAGGCCGCTGTCATCGGCGAGCACCCAGGCTTTGCGCGGCGCGATCGCCCGCAGGGCTTCCCCCTTCAGCCGGCAGTTGCCGTTGAAGGTGCCGGTGATC
>CAIVYX010000319.1 GCA_903910245.1 uncultured Opitutia bacterium
TCCGCAGCCTGTCCATCAAGGTCGTCCTTGTGCACGGCATCGGCCAGCAGCTCGTCGGCCTCGCCGGCGAACATAACATCGTGCTCTCCGACGTCCAAGGCGAAGGCCCCATCAACGCCACCACGATGTCGCTCGCCCGCGAAGCTTCGGCGCTCGTCTCGCAATCGGTGCTCGAAAACCTTTCTCAGGCCGGCCTCCGCTGCGCGATCACCAACGCCGTCCGCTCGACTAAGATCGGCCGCCTCAAGGGCGTGGACCATCTCTACGCTGGCAAGGTCGAGAAGGTCGATGCCGCGATCCTCAAGTCGATGCTCTCGCAGGACATCCTCCCGCTCGTCACGCCCATCGTGTGCGACCGCGAAGGCCAATCGCTCCGGGTGAACAGCGACCACCTCGCGATGGAACTCGCCTCGGCCCTCGGCGCCTCGAAGCTCATCTACCTCACACCGTTCAGCGGCCTGCAGGTCAACGGCATCGTGCAGCTCAACCTGCCCGAGGACGACCTCAAGCGCCTGCTCGCGGACAAGTCCGCGAAGCTCGACCCGCGTATCCGTAGTAAGGCCGTTCAGGCCGCCAAGGCCCTCGATAACGACGTCCCGCGCGCCCACATCCTCGACGGCCGCGTCTTCGGCTGCCTCCTCACCGAGATTTTCGACAAGGTCGGCCTCGGCACGATGGTACACGCCAACGACTACGATCGCATCCGCCAAGCCAAGAAGAAGGACGCCCAGGCCCTCTACAACCTCGCCAAGCACGGCGCCAAGACCGACGCCCTCGTCGCCCGCACGCGCCAGCAGATCGAGCAGTCCTTCGCTGACTTCTACGTCTACGAGATCGACGACAGTATTATCGGCTGTGCCACCCTGCACCCCTATCCTGGCGGCAAGTCGATGGAGCTCGGCGCCGTGTACGTGCAGCCCTTCTATCACGGACGCGGCGTCGGCAGCAAACTCGTCGAATTCGCCAAGCGTCGCGCCAAGCAGCTCGGTGCCAAGAAGCTTATCGCGCTCACGACGCAGACGCAGGGCTTCTTTCAGTCCGCGTGCAACTTCGTGCCGGGCGCGCTGACGGATCTGCCCGCCGAACGTCGCAAAGCCCTGAAGGAAAGCGGCCGTAATTCGCAGGTGCTCTCGTTCTCGCTCAGCCGCCTGAGCGACTCGCTCCGCTGAGCCTCAATTCGTCGCGAAGAAGCCGCGCTGCTTCTCGCTAATCGGGAGGCCGAGTTTCTCCATGGCCAGCAGGAAGTCCTCCCAGACGGCCCGCTTGGCGGACGCGCTCGGATTATGTAGCAGGTAATTCGGGTGATACGTCGGCATCAACGGCACGCCGGAAAGATCGAACCACTGGCCGCGAGCCTGCGTGATGCTCGGCGTGCGACCATGCAGCGCCTCGAACGCCTGGGCGCCGAGCGCGACGACGATGTGCGGGGCGACGACGTCAATCTGCGCGCGGAGATACGGAAGATTGAAGGCGATCTCTCGCGCCGTGGGCGGGCGCTTACCATACTGGGTCGGCGGCTCGGGCCGCCAGACCATCACGGGCGCGAGATAATAGTCGGCGGGGCTGATCGCGGCGGCGCCGAGAATCTTCTGGAGGAGTTCACCCGAAGCGCCCGCGAAGGCTTGGCCGGCTTCCATCTCTTCGAGCGAAGGGGCTTCGCCGACGAACACGACCTTGGCGTCGAGCGAGCCATGGCCGAGCAGCGCACGATGCGAACCGGTCAGATGCTTCTTCGTCTCGCCGCAGGCATCGACGAGCTGACGCAGGGCCTGCATGCGCTCGGCCCTGGTGCCGGCTGGTAAGGTAAATATCGGTGCATCGGCGATGACCGGGGTGGTCGCGACCACGGCAGGCTTAGCGGCGACTAGGAGCGGGGGGGACGGACGGTCGACAGCGGCCGCATCGACGGCAGACGGCTTGGCCACCGCGGCGGGCGCAGGCTTAACCACCGGAGCCCCGGCGAGGGCCTTTAAGGTAGAGACGGCTTCGTCCGAAACGCTGACCCGACGGAGCCCGGCTGCCTTCTGGCGTTTAAGCTCCTCCAGGAGGATGTCCAAAGCCTCTGCGGGGTCGTCGATCACGGGAGGGAGATGGATTGGATGGCGCGGGCGAGGGTCAAATCTTTCTCCGTGATCTGCCCGCCGGCGTCGTGGGTACAAAGCCGAAGGGTCACCCGATTCCAACTATTATGGATTTCCGGGTGGTGATCGAGTCGCTCGGCCTCGGCTCCAATTAGGTTAATGAAGGCCAAGGCAGCATTGAAATTCTTTAACTTATAGACCTTCAACAACTTAGCGTGTTCGACACTCCACCCGTCCAGGCCTTGGAGGGCCTCCTGGATCTGGCTTGGGGTCAAAGCTGCGCTCATGAAAAAGCCTCTTTCAGGCCACTAACGGAGTCAACGCAGGGCTGAAGGAAGACCCCTATTGTGAATAAACTTGCCGAAGCCCTCCCGGACTGACTTAAAGGCGGTCAGGTTTGTCTCGGAAAATAACCAAAGTAAGAGACAACCCCGCAATAATCCGGTGAGTTGACGGTCGTTAAGACGGCAAATCGAAATCCGAAAGTCGGAAACGGGCAATGCGGTGTAGGTAAAACAAGCAAAACAA
>CAIVYX010000320.1 GCA_903910245.1 uncultured Opitutia bacterium
CGATGGTAAGTTTACCAAGCCCGACGAGATTGTCCCGACTGACGCCGATCCGGGCCACATGGACTATGCGAGCGCGAGCAGGTCTATTTCGAAAAAGCTATCCGCGAAGACCTCGACCTTACCGCGCACATGGACGACGCCGTCAATTCGATGCGCATCGTCGCCGCGGCCGACCAATCGTTCCGCGAAGGTCGCACGATCAATCTCTGACCCTCGATGGCGCATCCGAACCTCGTCTTCATGGGCGTCTGCGGTTGCGGCAAGAGCACCGTCTCGGAGATTTACGCAAAGCGTACTGGCGCCACGTTGCTTGAGGCCGACGTCTTCCATCCCCCCGAAAACATCGCGAAGATGAGTGCGGGCACGCCGCTGACCGATGCGGACCGCGCCGGCTGGCTGGCTGCGATGTCTGCTCGTCTCGCCGAGGGTAAGGCCAAGGGTGAGGCGATGGTCGTCACCTGTTCCGCCTTGAAGAAGATCTATCGCGATCGCCTACGCGAGGGTGACCCGGATCTCTTCTTCATCTTCCTCGATGGCAGTCAGGAACTCCTTCAGGCGCGCCTCGATGCTCGTAAGGGGCACTTCATGCCGCCCGGTCTCCTTGGTAGTCAGCTTGCCACCTTGGAGCGTCCGAATCTCGCCAGCGAGAAGTGCCTGCACGTCAGTATCAGCCTTTCGCCTGAGCAGATCTGCGCGACCGTCGGCGTGGCGATGCGTCGCTTCGCCTGAAAAGCAGAAGGCCCGCACGGTGGCGGGCCTTCGAGTTGCGACGTAAGCGGGAGGGTTACTTCTTCCAGTTGACCTTGGACGGCTCGATGACGCTCGTCTTATCGAGGGTCGGGAAGCCTTCAGGGACGGGCAGGGTGACCTTGCCGGTCGCGGCCCATTCGGTGGAGCGGGCGAGGATCGTCTGGAAGCCCACGCAGTGCAGGGCGTCGTAGCTGGTATCGGCGGCCATGATGTGGCCCATCGAGGTGGTGACGACGCGGCCCTTATTGAAGGGGGCGAACCACACCATCGGCTCATGCATGTCGGTGCCGCCGAACTCTGGCTTGGAGAAGGAGCTGGAGAGGACGTGCATGTGGTCGGCAGTACCGCGCATGCGGTGGTAGAGTTCGTCGGTGGCGTGGAGCCATTCAGCGGGCAGGCCCTGCATGACCGGGTGGGCGGCGTCGCGGGTTTTGAGCGTGAAGACGTGCTTGGGGCCGTGGCCGGAGCCGAAGCCCTTGCCCTGGATTTTCTCGTCGGCGTCGAGAAGCGCGACGGCCTTACCGGTCTTGTCGTCGACCGCGATACGCTTGGCGAAGGTGGCGCCGCGCCAGCCGCAGCAGATCATCTCGTTGAAGTTATCCCAGCCGGTGAAAGCGTTGTTCGCCGCGTGGACGTTGACGAGTCCGCCGCCATTCATGACGAATTCCGTGAAGGAGTCCTTCATTGCGGCGCCCCATTCCGGTCCGTTGTAATTGTTCACGATGACCTGGTAGTCGGCGAACTTCGGGGACCACTGTTCCCACTCGGCGGCGTGGGCCTGTTTGAAGGCAGCTTCCTCGGCATTCCATTCCTTGGTCGCGGCGTCGAAGGCTTTCTTCGCGGCGGCGTCGCCGGGCTTGGGCTTGGCCGGCTTGGCCTTGGCGAAGGCGGCGGGAGCGGTGGCAACGGTCACGGTGAAGCGACCGGTGGCCTCGAGGGTGGCCTTGGTGGACTCGGTCGTGCGAATCCAGTCGTGGTTATTGCGTCCGTCGAGCATGAGGACGCGGATTTTCTCGGCGGCTCCGAGGGGGAGGGCCAGGAGGGCGAGCAGGCAGACGAGCCCGAGCTTGTGCAGTGTTTTCATGGGGAGAGCCTCATTGGAGGCATTTCCTGAGGGCGGGCGAGCGTTTTCAGTTTCGGTCCAGTGAACGGTAG
>CAIVYX010000321.1 GCA_903910245.1 uncultured Opitutia bacterium
GCGAGATCAAATTCAGACTTGAATTTTCAAGCGCGTGTACAGATCATGAATGCATCATTGATGAATATATATATACTACATGACACCAAATGTTTCTCGCTTCGATTCACCACGAGTTCAAAGACCAAACAGTTCGGCAATGCCGAACTGTCCAAGATGGTGGACACCTCCGACGAGTGGATCAAGACCCGCTCCGGCATCGCCGAACGCCGCATCGCCGCTCCCGGCGAGAACCCTTCAGACATGGGCGCCAAGGCCGCCGCCAAGGCCCTTGAACGTGCCGGCCTGACCCCCGCCGACGTCGACCTGCTCATCGTCGCCACCATGACGCCGGACGTTCCCTTCCCGTCCACGGCCTGCCTCCTTCAGGCCAAGCTCGGCCTCCGCCGTGACATCCCTTGCTTCGACGTCTCCGCCGCCTGCTCCGGCTTCGTCTATGCCCTCCAGGTCGCTAAGGACATGATGCGTTCGGGCGCCTATCGCCGCACCCTCGTCGTGGGCTCCGAGAAACTTTCCAGCGTCGTGGATTGGTCGGACCGAACGACCTGCGTACTCTTCGGTGATGGCGCTGGTGCCGTCCTGCTCGAGACCACCCTGGAAAAGAATGTTGGCTTGCTCGGCAACCTCCTCGGCGCCGACGGCAATAACGCCGAGCTCCTGCATTGTATCGGTGGAGGCTCCGCCGCCCCCGCGACCGCCGACTCTCTGCGCGACGGCAAGCATTTCCTGCGGATGAACGGCAAGGAAGTCTTCCGCCACGCCGTGCGCGTGATGGCGGAATCCTGCGAGCGCGTCCTCACCCAGTGCGATGTGACGTCGGCGCAGGTTGCGTGGTTCATCCCGCACCAAGCGAACAGCCGCATCCTGGAGGCCGTCGCGAGCCAGCTCAACGTGGGTATGGACCGCTTCCCCTCGAACCTCGAGCGCTACGGTAACACGTCCGCGGCCTCAATTCCCCTTGCGCTTGAAGAAGCCTGGACCGACGGCAAAATCAAGCATGGCGACCTCGTCCTCATCGTCGCCTTCGGCTCCGGTCTCACCTGGGGCGCAACCCTTCTCCGCTGGCATGAACCACCTCGCTAAAACCCTCCTCGCCGTCGCGCTCCTGCTCGGCCCCATCGCCCAAGCGGAATACGAACACTTTGAGGGCTCGTGGCGCCTCAAGCCTGGCTCGACGAACGACGTCACCCCCACTTCCCGCCTGACCGTCGTGCTGCTCGCGATGAGCCACGCGGCCCAGACCGCCGCAGGCGGCGACGAGGGCGGAGCCATCAAGGAATGGTCCGTCATCGGCGAAGCCAACGCCGGCACCGAAGCCGAGGCCGTCTCCATCCTCGAGCGCGCCCGCCTGCATGCCGCACGCCATGAATTCGAGACCGCCACCGAACTGATCGACGACCTCTACGCGCGCCACTCGAGCTTCGCCAATTTCGGCGAAGCCGTGAAGCTGCAGTTCGAGATTGCGAACCGTCTCGCCGCTGGCGAACGCCGCAAGCTAGGTGGCTGGTTTCCGTGGTTCCGGGACCCCCAAGGAGCGGTTGCCCTTTGGCAGAAGACCCTTCGCCTCGCGCCCAATGGCCCTTACGCCGACGAGTGCCTCATCCGCACCGCCCGCCTAGGTCTGGAGGGCGGTAATGATGCCAAGACGATCGAAGCGCTCGAACGTCTCGTCAGCGATTACCCCACCTCCAAGTTCGCCGTCGAAGGTCTCGAGATGCTCGCCACGATGCGCTCCAAGGAATCACTCGGACCGGCCTGGGACCAAGCTACCACCATCGAAGCCGCCGACCACTGGCGCACGCTGGCCGACCAGTTCCCCAACGACCCGCGCGCCAAGCAGGCCATCGAACAGATCGCCCTTCTGCGCGACCGCGCCGCCCGCGCCCGTCTGAATCTCGCTAAGTTCTACTTCTTCGACCGCAATAATCCGGAAGCCGCCAAGCTGATGGCCAACGCTTGCCGCAACATCGCGCCGGAATCGGCCGCCTCCACAGAAGCCGAAGAACTCCTCGCCCGCATCCAGAAGGATCCGAATCCCCCGAAGAGTTTCGCCGATCGATTGCTCGGTACCGTTCCGCGTCCGCGCCCCGCCGCTGAAGCCAAACCGCAGGCCGTCGGCGGAGACCTCGATACGCTCGGCTTCAAGAAGGAGGAGCCGAAGCCCGCCACGGGAGGAGACCGTCGATGAAGCGCCTCCTCGCGCTGATCGCGGCCTCCCTGCTCGTCGGTTGCTCCGCCTACCACCTCGGCGGACCCAAGCCCGCTTTCCGTATCATCGAAGTCGCGCCGATCCGTAATTCCACGGCGCGTACGGGCACCCACGCTGTGCTGCACGGTAAGATTGTCGAAGCCCTCGCGGGCGATCCTCGCGTGAAGGTTGGCCCCGGCGAAGCCCGCCTTGAGACCGAAGTCACGCGGTATCAGCGCGACGGTTTCACCACCAAGACCGGCGACGCATACGCCTTTACGAGCTACCGCGTAAGCGTCGAGGTGCGCTGCACCTTGACGACCGACGGCGGTAAGCGCGTGCTCTTCAAGGACCGTCTCTTCCGCTCCATCGCGACGCTGCAGGTCTCCGGCGATCCCGCCGCCGAGGAACTCAGCCTCGGGCCGACGCTCTTCGGCGACATTGCCTCGCAGATTCGCGAAGCCGCCACCACCGCCTGGTAAGCATGAATCCCGCCGTCGTCGCCCCCTCCCTACTCGCCGCGAACCACGGCGCGTTCGCGCAGGGCGTCCGTTCGGTGGAGGAAGCCGGCCTGACCTGGCTGCACGTCGATATCATGGACGGGCACTTCGTGCCCAACATCAGTTTCGGCCCGCAGGTCGTCGCCGACCTACGTCCGCTGACGAAGTTGCACTTCGACGTGCACCTGATGCTCAGCCATCCTGACCGCTACGTCGAGGCCTTCGCCCAGGCTGGCGCCGAACGCCTCACGGTGCATGTCGAGGCCGACCACGACGTCGCCAAGACTATTGCCGCAATCAAGTCCGCGGGACTTTCCGCTGGCATCGCGATGAATCCTGACGCCGACCCGCGCCGCCTTCTTCCCTACCTCGACTCCGTCGACCTCGTGCTCTGCATGACGGTCTTCCCCGGCTTCGGCGGACAGTCATTCATCCCTTCCGTCCTCGACAGCATCCGCTTCCTGTCCGCTGAACGCGCCAAGCGCGGCGCGAGCTTCCGCCTCGAGGTCGACGGAGGCATCAACATCGAGACCGGCCGGCGCTGCCGCGAAGCGGGCGCGGACACTTTCGTCGCGGGCACGGCCTTCTTCAAGGCGCCGGACCGCAAGGCCTTCGCGGCCGCGCTGACAGCCTAAGCCGCCGCGGGCGGAGGGGTTGCGTTCTGTGCCTTCTCCGTCTGGAGGCGGAGCTGACCGCAGGCCGCGTCGATGTCGTGCCCCTTCTCGCGACGGAGCGTCGCCGTCACGCCGAGCGCGCGGAGTTCCTTCACGAAGCGGTCTTGGCGCGTCAAGGATGGGCGCACCCACGGCAGGCCTTCGACCTTGTTATACGGGATGAGATTCACGTGTGCGTGCAATTCCCGGGCGATCACGGCGAGTTTCTTGGCCTGCTCGAGCGAGTCGTTGATGTCTTCAATCAGGATGAATTCCAAGGTCAGCATTCGGCCATGCTTGCGGGCGAAGGCCTTCGCCGCGGGGATAAGTTCCTCGAGCGGGAACTTCTTGTTCACCGGCATGATCAGGTTGCGGACCTCGTTAGTCGCACCGTGCAGACTGATGGCGAGGCGGAAGCCCAGCGGCTCCTCGGCGAGCTTGAGGATTTTGGGGACCACGCCCGAAGTAGAGATCGTGACACGCCGGGCGCCGAAACCAAAACCCCAGGGCGCGTTCACGATGCGGAGGGCGGACATCAGGTTCTCGTAGTTGGCCAGCGGCTCGCCCATGCCCATGACGACGATATTGTCGAAAGACGCCAGCCCTTCGGCGGCGCGGGCGGGGTCCGTCTTATCCTCAATGCGGCAGACTTGGACGAGCTGGGAGACGATTTCGCCGATCGAAAGGTCGCGCTTCCAGCCATCGAGGCCCGAAGCGCAGAATTTGCACCCATAGGCGCAGCCGACCTGGGTCGAGATGCAGATCGTCCGGCGGGACTTCTCTTGCCCCACCCCCTCCATCGGGGCCCGGATAATGACGGTCTCGATGAGGGAACCGTCCCGGAGGCGCTGAAGGATTTTCTGGGTGACGTCCGAGGAGGCCTTTCGCTGGACCAGACCGGTCGCCTCGAAATCATAATTGGCCGAAAGCCAGGTCCGGAGGTTGGCTGGAAGGTTGGTCATCGCCTCCGGGGTCTCGGCTCGGCGGGGGTAGAGCCATTCGAAGACCTGACCGGCCCGGTAGCGAGGATGGCCGTCCGCGACTAATCTCTCGCCGAGGGTCTCGGGAGTTTCGCCGTGGATTGATGGTTTTTCGGGCTTAAAGGCCATGTGGGATGCAGGCCGGGAGGGCTGTTGAGGCATAGACCCCAAAGCCCCCCGCCTTCCTGCTTGCAAGTGAGAATTATTACCCCCAAAACCCATTTTTGCAATGAGCAACAAGGCCCACAACCCACAAGGTGGTAAAATCAACTCCCTGCAGGCCGCCATCGACTTGGTAGCCACGGGTCAGCCGGCCTTCTGCCTCCACCAAGCTTGGGGCATCGGAGTCATCCGCGCCTACGACGAAGCCACCAAGCGCCTCACCGTCGACTTCCCCGAACAGAACAAGAAGGCCCACGCCATGGATGCCGCCTTCTTCCTCGGCAAAATCGAGGTCATCAATCCTAACGGCGTCGTGGCGAAGGCCTACGGCGACACCAGCAAGGCCGAGGTCGCCAACATGGTCGCCAACGACCCTGCCGGCGTCGTGAAGGCCCTCCTCGCCGAATACCCTACCGGCGAATGCACCTCCTACGCCCTCGAGGCCAACCTCGATCGCGTCTATTTCGCCTCCCTGCCAGCCGGCAAGGATCGCGCCACCTCCTTCAAGGCCTGGTGGACCAAGGCTCGCGCCGCCCTCCGCAAGGACCGCGCCATCCTCGTCCCCGAGCGTAAAGGCGGCCTATACGCTCTGCTCGAAGCCCCCAAGGACCTCGGCGAAGACCTTTTCGCCCAGTACGAAAGCGCCCCGAATTTCGAACGTAAGCTCGTGCTCCTCGAAGAGCTCGCCGGCAGCGCCTCCGCGGAGACCCGCTCGGCCGCCAACGCTGCCAACCTCGAAAAGGTCTCCGCAGACCTCGCCAAGGAAATCAAGAAGCTCGAGACCGCCCGCAAGCGCGACAACCTCCCCGCCATCCTCGGCGGCATCTGGAACCGCGACAAATTCTTCCGCTCCGCCGTCGAGAACGTCGAGACCGTCAGCCCGACGGCCTCGGAAATCATCGCCCTCTGCACCGAAAGCGACCTCGCCTTCGTGGCGCTGAACATCCCTCACACCACTGAGAAGATCCGCAGCCTGCTCGACCTCGTCCGCGCGCATCACGGCGACAACTGGTCCGAACGCGCCTTCGACCTACTCCGCAATCGCGATATCGGCGGCACGAAGAGCGGCTCCGCCAAGCTCGTCTCCGAATCGATTGCCTACCTCTGCGACCAAGAACTCGCCGCCGTCGTCTCCGCCCGCTTCGCCCAATGGCTTGAGACCCGCGAACTCCGCGCTCCGGTCATCATCTGGGTCATCAAGAATCGCGACTCGAAGAAGTACGCCGATATCGTCGGCCGCCTGATCAACCCCTCGTTGCTCGGCGCCATCCTTTCTTCGATCGACACCGAGTCCCTCGAGTCCAACTCCACGGCCCGTATCCCGCTCGCCAACGAACTCATCAAGGACAAGGAGCTCATCGCCAACATCTTGATCCCCGCCGACGGCAAGAAGGCCGATAGCGAGACCATCTTCGACCTCACCCGCACGATGATGAGCAGTCAGGGCTTCGACGAGATGACCAAGAAGGCTCTCCTCTCGCGCCTCGCCAAGATCGAGCCGC
>CAIVYX010000322.1 GCA_903910245.1 uncultured Opitutia bacterium
GCCGAAGGCTGAACGGCTGATACCCGAAAGGCCGATGCCCCGGTGGCCGTCACCCGTCACCCGAAAGAATAATGGCCGCAGCATCCTATCCGGTTTCCGGTCTCCCTTTGAGCGTGTCGGACGCATCCCTGCCAAAATACAGCTATGTCGTGACGCGGTCCCGACCCTACCCATTACAGCCGCGGGAGCCTGGAGCCGGCTGCCGAAGGCCGAACGGCTGACTCCCGAAAGGCCGATGCCCCGGTGGCTGTCACCCGTCACCCGGATATTTGGCTATCTGATCAAACAATCCCTGCCTGATAAATATCGTGGATACGAATGAGGCCGAGGCAGCGGTTAGTGGCGGCGTCGGTGACCGGGAGCACGGAAATCTGCGAGGGGCGGTCTTCCATGATGCGCGCCGCTTCGCCGAGTGACATCGGCGCGTGGGCGCGGACCGGATTAACCGTCATGATATCGGCGGCGCGGGCGGTGTTGATATCGACACCACGACCGAGCGCGCGGCGAAGATCGCCGTCGGTGATGATCCCAGCGAGCGTGCCGTCAGCCGCGAGAACACAGGCCGCGCCGTGCGGATGGCGGGTCATCGCGATGACCGTGTCGCGGAGGGCGTCGCTCGGCTTCGCGCAGGCGCAACGATCAAGCGGCTGAAGGGCTTCACCGACCGTGAGGGACAGATTACGGCCCAGCTGGCCGGCGGGATGGAAGCGGGCGAAGTCGCTCGGTCCGAAGTCACGCTTCGTCATCAGCGCGGCGGCGAGGGCATCGCCCAGGGCGAGCGTCAGGAGCGCGCTGGTCGTCGGCACGAGCCCGAGCGGATCAGCTTCGGGGCGGGCGCCGATGTCGAGGACAACGTCGGATTGCGTTGCCAACGGCGACTGCGTGTTGCCGACAATCGAGATGATGGGAGACTTGAAGGAACGGAGGACCGGGATGAGGCGCACGAGCTCGGACGTCGTGCCGGAGCGGGAGATGAGGATGACTGGATCGCCGGCCTGGAGAATACCGAGATCGCCATGCATGGCGTCGGCAGCGTGAAGGAAGATGGCGGGCGTGCCCGTGCTGCAGAGCGTCGCGGCAATCTTCTGACCGATGAGCCCAGACTTACCGACGCCGCAGAGCACGACCTTGCCCTGGTGGGCTGCGATTAGGTCAACGGCCTTCGTGAAGGAGCCGTCAAGGCGCGTGGCGAGTTCAGCGAGCGCAGAAGCTTCGGCCTGGAGGAGAGCGCGAGCGGAGTCGAGGGGAGTAGGCATGGCGGAGAGAGTATTGAGTTTAGAGAGGTCAGAGTATCGAGTATGGAGTATCGAGTATAGGGAAAGGCAGGAATCTATACGCTCAAAGGGAAACCGGAGACCGGATGATTGGCTGGGGTTATTTATTCAGGTGACGGGTGACGGCCACGGGCGTCGGCGACTCAGGTATCGGCTTCTCGGCCACCAGCCGCGGGAACCTGGAGCCGGCTGCCGAAGGCCGAACGGCCGATTCCCGAAAGGCTGATGCCCCGGTGGCCGTCACCCGTCACCTAAATGATTTTGGCAGCAGCAACCTTTCCGGCTTCAGGTCTCCCCTTGAGCGTGTCGGATGCGATGTCATCGCATCCCTACCTGTTGCATCCCTTGCCAACTTGCCAACTGGTCAACGGGTCAACTTTTTCAGGTCTCGGGTCTCGGCAGTCGGGAGCCAGGTTCAGGTGTTCAGGTTCGGGTACAGGTTCGGGATCTAAATTTTGCCCGCACCCGTACCTGCACCTGATAACCCGTACCCGAGACCTGAGGGCCGAGACCTGGGACCCGAAAGTGCCTCTCACTTTTGCACTTACTGCCTCTGCCGCGCCGCAATCTCCTCTTCTTCCTCGCCGGCGAGCGGGTCGGCGGCAGGACGGTCGAGAGATTTATGGGCGAAGCCTGGGATTTTGTGCAAGATGACGGTGAAGAGCATCGGCATATTGTGCACGATAGTGAAGACGAGAATGGAGAGCAGGCCGTCCCGGAAAGTCTGGATGAGAACCATAAAGACCACGAGATAAACGTAGCGTGGCAAGCGCTGCAAAGGCCCGGCGTTCGCCGAAACGCAATAAGCGGTGAGCAGATAACCCAAAAGGGCGGGAATCAAGAAGAGCCCAGCGTAACCGAAGTTGAGATAGGACTCTCCGAGATAGGTCAGAATACGGCCCTGCTGGGCATAGTTGCGCCCCGAGGTCGATATTTCCTGGAGATGGTCCGCCAAGCCCGGCTTGTTGGGCCACATGGCGCGCGGAATCGGTAGGGTGATGATCGCAAGGTAGGTCGAGCCTAAAAACTTGCGCCCATTATAGTCTGTGAGCGTAAGTCCGCCTGCGAATTGATCGAGGAACTCTTCCGTCAGTTCTTCCGCCTTGTCTTTCGGTTTAAAGGAGAAGGCTTGCGTGAAGTGGGCGACCGCATCCTCGGTGTCGCCGTTCCGCATCGCCTGCCCGATGTACTTGAGTCGCGGAAAGAGTAACGCCATGACCACGGCCCCGATTAGGATCGGTAAGGTTGGCCAACGCCTCCGGCGTGATTGCAGATAATATGCTGTGAAGAACAACAGCGGCAGGATCAGCATGAACCGGTTAAAGCCCTGAAAAGCTACCGACCCCAAGAAGAAAGCGACGAGCAGCACCAGATACCAACGGAAGCCGAAGGCGAAGACCAGCAACCCAAGGACGCCCACTGGCCACATGGAGATGACCTGAATGTAGCCGGCGGAAGCATTATCCGCAGATATCTCCAATCCGCCCGACTTGAGCGCAAAGAAGAAAATGGCGCCAACCGGTAAGCAAAGAAAACCAATCGCTCTCGCAATACGCCGGTTCATGACAAGCCTTACCTTCGGCTGGAAAGCTTTGGCCTCGAAGACATGGTGGGCCCAGAAGCTCGAGGCGGCGAAAATCAGAAGCGCTACGTCGGCCAAGAGCATCGCCCGGTTGATTTCATCAACCGTAATCGGCTCGGCGTTAGGGATGCCTGCGAACATCAATGGCGAGCCCGTATATATCTTAAAGGCGCGGTAGCTGAAGCTGTACAGGTGGAATAAAAGATAGGCCGTCAGCGGATGCCAGAACGCCATGCGCCGGAACATCAAGATGACGACCGTGGCCACGACGATGACGTCGAGGAGGAGGTATGGGAGGAGGGAATCCAATGTAACGAGAGTATGGAGTATCGAGTATGTAGAATCGACGATGCAGGAAGGCTCAGAGCCGAGGCAGAGTCGATCAGTTGGCCAGTTGGCCAGAGGGGGCGGGGTACTGAAGAACTAGAGGCTTAGTTGACCAGAGGCTCGGAGGCTCAGAACGGAGGCAGAGTTGATCGGTTGATCAGTTAGCCAGTTGGCCGGAGCGCGGCATTAACTAAA
>CAIVYX010000323.1 GCA_903910245.1 uncultured Opitutia bacterium
CGTCGTCCTCGATTCCGACGCCGCCGGCCAGACGGCCGCCCTGCGCCTCCTGCCCATCGGCCTGCGTGAAGGCCTCGACATCCGTTTCCTCTCCCTCCCCGGCGGCAAGGATCCGGACGAGTATTTCTCCACCCACGACGCCGCCGGCTGGGCCGGCCTCGTCGCTGGTGCCCGCAGCGCGATGCAGTTCTGCGTCCAGTCCCTCGTCCCTGAAGGTTCGGTCAACCTGCCCCTCACCAGCCGCCTCAGCCTGCTGGAGACCATCTTCCCCATCGTCGAGCAAGCCGGGGCCGAGGAGATCGTCCGAGAAGCCCTCAACGAGGCTGCCCGCCACGCCGGCATTGGCATCCGTGAGATGCACATGGCCTACGAACGCCATCGGGCCCAATCCCAGGCCCAACGCCCCGCCGCCCAGCTCGGCGGACCGAACGACCCACCCCCCGCCCCGGTTGTCAAGGGGGGGGGCTTGACAACGTCGGAGGAGGATTTGATACTTTTCCTTCTGCGGCATGATTCCTACTTCGTCCCCATTGCCCAGTCGCTGCCGCTCGAGTGGATCGACCAGTCCGGACGAGGCGGCCAACTCCTGATGGCCCTACTGAACGAAGCCGCCCATGGCCATTTCGCCGGCCTGCGCGAAGCCATCAGCACCCTGGACGACGAACTGCGCACCGAAGCCGCCCGCCTCTCCGCGGAGACCTACGCCGGACGCGACGACGAGAGGACATCCTGCCCCGCGCTAACAGCATAATGAAATCCTTCCACAGTCGCCACGTCCAGGCCCTCATGCGCAGCCTTGACTCCCGCATCGCCTCCACTTCCCGCGACGACATCGCGACGCTCAACCAGCTCCAGTCGGAAAAGATTGCTCTGCGTAAATCGCACGCGACCCCTCCGACGCTCACCACCGCCTAAATTTCCCAAGATGACTGACAAGAAAAACAAGAAGACCACCGACAAGCCGATCAAAGCCTCCAAGCAGGCCAAGCCCATTGTCAAAGCCGCCGCGAAGCCGGCCGCTAAGCCCGCGCCCGCCGCGAAGGCGCCCGTGAAGGTCGTCGTCGCCAAGCCGGTTGTGAAAGCTTCGGCGACCGTGAAGGCCGTCCCGGCCAGTAAAGCCGTCGCTCCCGCCAAGGTGGCTCAGCCCGCCAAGGCCGTGACCGTGACGAAGCCTGTCGCCAAGGCCACCACACCGATCAAGCCCGTCACCAACCCGGTGGTCAGCCGCGACATCAACGTAAAGGTCCAGCAGCTTGTCAGCCTTTCCAAGAAGAACGGTTACGTCACGGTCCAGAATATCAATGAGATCATTCCTGACAGCGCCACCGACCCGGAGCTGATCGAGAACATCATGAACATCCTCGATAATCTCGACATCAAGCTCCTCGACGAGGATGAGGTCGAGACCTACCGCAAGAAGGTCGAGGACTCCGAAGAAGAAGCCGCGCGCACCGTTCCGGCCGACGCCCCGTACGACCCGTTCAACGTCTACCTGAAGCAGATGGGCCACAAGCCGCTGCTCACCCGCGAACAG
>CAIVYX010000324.1 GCA_903910245.1 uncultured Opitutia bacterium
CATCCTCGTCATTGAGGTCGGCGGACTCCAGAAGGCGATGCATCAGGCCTGGCCGAAGTTGCCCATCATGTGGCTGCCGACGGCCGATGGAGCGGACTGCGTCTGCCTGATTCATGCTTCGGATCTGCGACGCGAACTGCCTTTACCAAGCGCGCGGCGCGGGCGTTGATTCCAGGCGGTCCTGCGTCGCCTTCGGGAGCTTCGGAAAGAAATCCAGTCCGGTGAGTTCTTCGATTCGGCGGATGCTCACGACGTAGCGCGTTAGCTCGGTATCGCGCCACTTCTCCTCATGGGGCACGAGGTAGGCGATGGCCCGGATACCTTGGGCTGGTTCATCATATTCCGAGACGACCATCCAAAACGACGAAGGTACAGGGATACGACCGACCTGTTTCGCGGAGGGCGATGAGACGACCGGGCCGACCTGGACCCAGACAGTACCGTAACGCGCGACGTAACGTTTCATGATCCGCTGCTCCATATCCTTCCACAGGCCGGCATTGAGCGCGTGGAGTTGAGGTACGATATTACTCAGGAGGAAGGTCTCCTTCTGGGCCGCCTCGCCGTAGCAGACCGAGATTGCGTAGTTGGGTGCGAGGTGTCCGCGGTCGTAGCCCGAGCGGACGTATTCGGAAGTCGTGACGCGCGCGGACGTGCGCACATCGGACTTGAACGAAGAGGGCCGCTCGAGGTGCACGTCCTTGTAGGGAAAAACACGGTACGAGGACCAGCGAGGCAACGGCAGTGAGTCGTCGTAACCAACCGAATACCCCCGGTTGACGAGATGCTTCAGCCCTAGGCGATCGGCTGGCTCGCCATAAGGCGAGGTGGCCTCTTTGTCCGGCGCCGGCGCGGGGACGATGTCACCCTTCACCACTTCGGTGCCATCAGCCAAGCGATCCAAGGCATCGACGACTTTGCGGGGCGTCGTGCCGTCTTCGCGTACCGTATCAACCGCGTTTAGTACCCGTTGCTCGATGGCGATTTTCTGCGCCCGTTCGGAGAGGACATAGACCAAACCCAGCACGCCAACCGAGAGCAGGACAAGCAGGCAGACCCAGCCGAGGAAGCGGAGAAGATTCCGAATCATGTCAGCGCGTCAGGTAATAACACTGCCAGGCCCAGTGGGCGACGAGCACGACCACGAAGGCGATGCGGACACTGCGGGAGTGGGCCGGCTCGACGCAGATCCGCAGGCGAAGCGTGTCACGGCGCAGCCAGAAAACCGCGGAGTAAACCGTCCAGAGCGCGGCCAACATCACGACGAGGAAGAAGCCCGGATGGAATAAGAACGCCTGTCCAAGATCCAGCTGCACCAGATTACGTGCACAGCGCGTGCCGCCGCAGCCGAGGCACGGCAATCCTGTCAACCGGATGAAGATACACTGCGGTAGCTGTAGTCCCATTAGGAACCATCCCCAGGCAAAGACCACACCGCCGAGGAACGCCGCCGGCCAGACGAACTCATGATTGAGCTCACCCGGATAGGCAGGTCTGCGGATCAGCCGGAGCACCGATCAGCGGTTGACCACGGCGCCCCAGAGAAGCGCACCCGGGAGGAAGCAGCAACAGCAGCAAAGGATAAACCAGACGAAACTAGAGACTCCAAACTGGGCCCATGGAGAAATGCCGGTCGCCGCGCCCAGGGCTCGGTAATAGACCACGCAAGCGGGAATGAGTAGCAGCGTACTTAACGCCATCTGCAGGGTGAAACTGAACCCAATCAGCTGTAACGGCGCCATCAGCACGGCCAAGATTGCCGTGACGAGTAGGGAGGCCGCGACCGTCCGCTCCACGGAAACCTGGTAGCGAAAAATCCGCTGACCTACCCAATGCAGCAGGGCGAAGAAAGCGTAGAGGAGCGGCGCAAACGCCAGCCCTATAATGGTGCCGAAGACCGTCAACCATGCGGAGGTTGGCTCGGCGCGCACCATCTGTTCCGTCGCCTTGTTCAATTCGGGTATGTTCAAGTTACGGAGGAATTCGCCGAGTTGGGCGTTCTTATCTCCGAAAGTAATGACGTTGATTAACTGGAAAGGCAGGGAGATCAGCATGCCGACGTAACAGAAGACCAGCCAATCGCCGAAAGCGTAGCGCCCCGTCGCAAGGGCCGCAGGGTTCACCATCGCCAGTCTGATCGTCGCGAAGAACGAGCCGAGCGACTTGCCTTGCTCCCAAGGAATCGTCGAAGCGAGCGGAGCATCGACCGCCCTCACTCCCGGCGAAGGGGGCGGCACGCCGACGCCGCGGAACTCAGACCAGTCGCCGAGCGGCGTCCAGGCCGGCATGCCGTCGCGCCACGCGAGGTCGGAGGCGAGAAAGCGGCCAGCAGAAAGACCTGCGGTGATTTCTTCGGGTGAGAAAATGCCGAGTTGAGCGGAATTGCGGGCGACGTGGATCTGCATAGCTTTGAGTAGTCGCTGGGCCGACCTGTCGCAAGCCCAGGACATCCGGATACAATCAGCCCGCCTCCCCGAAAGGGTGGCGGGCGGTGAAAGTGGTGAGGAGGGCGGGACTCGAACCCGCGACCCGCAGCTTAGAAGGCTGCTGCTCTAATCCAACTGAGCTACCCCCTCATAAAGTGACCGTATGACGGTCACCCCAGATGGGCAAGCCGTCAGCAGACTAGCAGATCAGGTCTCTGAAATTGCTGAAATCCGCCGAAAGACCGCTCGGCATGCCCTTGTTGATGACCGAGACGGCATCGTGGGAGTGCAGGGACTCG
>CAIVYX010000325.1 GCA_903910245.1 uncultured Opitutia bacterium
ACTCCGCTGCTACTCCTCTGTGTGCTCGGTGCCTCTGTGGTTCACAGTCACGGCCAGGCCTCGAAATGGAAAGGCATGGGCGTCTCGACGGGCGCACCTTTGCCACCTGCGGAGAACTTCAAACCGCGTCCGCATGGCGATGAACTCGCCAAGGCGGGTTTGAAGGCGGATGTCATCGCGCGGCTCGATGTCGAAATGCAGCGGCATGTGGCAGCGAAGAACGTGGCGGGCATTTCGGCCCTCATTCATAAGGACGGCGTGCGCGGCTGGTTCGAGACCTTTGGCATGGCGGACATCGAGAAAGGCCGCGCGACGGAGAAGGACGCGATCTTTCGCCTGATGAGCATGACCAAGCCGGTCATCGCGCTGGCCGCGCTCACGCTTTACGATGAGGGCAAGTTCACGCTCGATGAGCCGATTTCCAAACACTGCCCCGAGTGGGCGGAGCCGAAGGTGAAGGAAGGCGGCGCGGTTGTTCCGGTGAAGGCGGCCATCACGCCACGCATGCTCATGAGCCACAGCAGCGGCCTCGGCTACGGCGGTGGTCAGGCGGCAGCGGCGATGGCCTATCAAGCGATGATCAAGCCCAGCGCAACTTTGAAGGACTTCTCCGAAGCGGTGGCAAAAGAGCCGCTCATGTTCCAGCCCGGCACCAGCTATAACTACGGCATGGGCCTCGACATCCTCGGGCGCTATCTCGAAGCCCTCACCGGCCAGCCGCTTGATGTAATACTGAAGGAGCGCCTCTTCGGCCCGCTGAAGATACCCGACACCGACTTCCACGTGCCTGCTGCGAAAGTGGGTCGCCTTTGCCAAATCTACGGCCAGCCCAGCCCCGGCGTGCTCGTGCCGGGCAACGACCTCGCCAACGTCACCACCAAGCCCACGCTCTGCCTCGGCGGACACGGCCTCTTCGGCACCATCAGCGACTACGAGCGGCTCTGCCTCATGATTTTGAATCGCGGCGAACTCGACGGCGTGCGCGTGCTGAAACCGGAGACCATGGACCTCATCTTCGAGAACCACTTGAAGCATCCCACGATGAAATACGGCCTCGGCGGCATCGTGAACGGCGCAGGCAGCTACGGCTGGGGCGGCGCGGACGGCACGCAGTTCGTCGTGGATCGGTCAAAGCGTACCTTCACACTCTTCATGGTACAAACGCAGCACTACAAAGCCCCGACCTATCCCACCTTCATCGCCCTGGCGAACGAAGCTGCCGGACTCACTGCCCCCGGAGCCATGACCGGCACGCCCGGCGGCGCTGGCGGGATGAGCAGCGCCTTCAAGCAGCGCGACACGAACAACGACGGCAAACTCACCCGCGACGAACTCCCCGCCGCGCTCTTTGATCGTCTCGACGCCGACAAAGATGGCGTCGTGACCGAGTCCGAGCTGACGGCTCTATGGAGTAAGTAAGCAGAAACAAGTGGTGCAAAATATGTCCATGTTTTCATAGAACCATCGAGCAAACCTCTTGCAATGACTCCAAAACGCCACCCATCCGTCCTCCTTTTTCTTTGTGCGCTCAACGTCCTCTGCGGTTCCACAGCCTCCGGCCAGTTTCCAGACGGCACGACGGCGAAGGCTGCGACGACCACCATGCCGCAGAAACCGTCGGAAACGCCCACCTCGCATGCGGATGCTGTTTTCTCCGGCTACGACAAAAACAGCGATGGCAAGGTCACGTCTGATGAACTGGCGAATCCGAAGGCTTTCGCCCGCTTCGATCTGGATAAGGACGGCGCGATCACGATGGCGGAGTATCAGAAGGTGAGCGGAAAAGCCCCCGCGGGTGGCGAGGCCGTCACAGCTAGCCGCGGTCTCTCCTCCCAGATCGAGTCCATGATTAAAGCCGTGGACAAGAACGCCGACGGCCAGATCACCAAGGAGGAAGCCGCTGGCGCCCCTTGGTTCACGAAGCTGGACCAAGATGGCGACGGTGTTGTCAGCGCGGAAGAACTTACCTTGATGCGCCGCGTCGTGGCGGCAGGTGCAGGATCAGCGGGCAGAAATTCCGCCAGCAAGACACCTGCGATCACGCCCGAGGACGTCAAGAAGGTCACCAGCGGCCCAGAGATGCTCAAACCCGGCGAAGTCGGCATCGGCCGCATGATCGACGACGTGAAGTTCCGCACGCTGGACGGCAAGGAACTCAGCCTCGGCTCTTTCAAGGATCGCAAGGGACTCGTCATCGTGATGACGAGCGCCACCTGCCCCGTCAGCAAACGCTACCTGCCCTCGGTGGCCAAACTGGCCGCGGAACTCAAGGACCAAGGACTCGGGCTGCTGCTCGTCAACGCCCTCGGCAGCGAGAAGCCCGAGGACATCCGATCCCAGCTGGCCGCCGCCGGCGTCACTGCGCCCTATGTGCACGACATCGAAAAGAGGTTCAGCCTGGCGCTGGACGCTCGCACCACCACGGAGGTATTCCTAGTCGATCCGGCGCGAACGCTGATCTATCGTGGCGCGCTCGACGACCAATACGGGATCAACTATAACCTCGATGCTCCGAGACACCCCTACCTGCGGGACGCCGTGGCGGCCCTGCTTCGCGGCGAAAAGCCCTTCGTGCAGGCCACCGCTGCCCCCGGCTGCGAACTGGACCTGCCGGCCGCCGCCGAC
>CAIVYX010000326.1 GCA_903910245.1 uncultured Opitutia bacterium
ATCAAGGCCTTTGGGTTATTCCAAGAGTCCGCCCGCGCACACGTCCGCTTGCTGCCGGATCCGGATAACCGCCGTCCGTCCGATGGCCGCTTGCTGGTGGCTTTGGCGAAATATGAGACGCTCGTCCGGGAGGTCTCTACCCGCACCGAAGAAGCTCAGGTGCGCTACCTGAACACGGGGGGCCAGTTACAGGCCCTCCGGGCCAAGACTCGGATGCGGGATCATCTCTTCTCTTTGGGGTCCCAATCAGACCTAGCCCGTTCGACCGCCCAGCTGGCTGTCGAATTCCGCTGGGTGAGTACGGAAGCCCGTAATCTCTCCGATTACGCCGAGCGCCTGACGATGGATTTAGGAGAGACGTGGAAACGTTATGCCGGGAATGCGGCGACGTTCATCGCACTACTTGAGAGCGTGCTACCCGCCCGCGTGGTCGCGAAGGGAGCGTTGGCTGGTCCGGATATGCGGGGCGGGCTGCCGGCCGAGATTGCCGATGCCGTCGAGGCCACCCAGGTGGACCTCCGGCTCTTGACCGCTAATCTCCGACGTTACCAGCAGTTCGGCACCCAATATATCGTCTGCCAGAAGCGCGTGCTCCTGGGTGACGACATGGGCTTGGGTAAGACCATCCAGGTCCTGGCGGCGATGTGTCACCTGGCCGCCCAAGGTAAGAAGCATTTCTTCGTGGTCGCCCCGAACAGCGTGCTCATCAACTGGGAGCGCGAGGTGAAGAAGCACACGAAGCTCAATCCCATCGTCGTCCATGGGGGCGACCGGGACGACGAGCTGGAGCAGTGGCAACGCGAGGGCGGGGTGGCCATCACGACCTACACGACCCTCGGTCGGTTGGTGGATAAGATCACCCCCTTCGATTTATTGGCCGTCGATGAAGCCCACTCGGTCAAGAATCCCGAGACCCAGCGGACCCAGTCGGTCGTGCGGCTTAGCGGGCTGACTGAGCATGTCGTGTTCATGTCGGGCACCGCGTTGGAGAACCGCCTGAGTGAGCTGCAATTTCTGGTCACGACCGTCCAGCCGAAGGTCAGTGTTGAGGTGGCTTCGCTTCTGAAGCAGGTGCGACCTGCGCCGGCCGAAGTGCGAACGCAGCTCGCCCCGGTTTATCTGCGCCGCATCCAGGCGGACGTCCTGACCGAGCTGCCTGACCTGACCGAGACCGACGAGATCATCCCGTTGGAGTCAGCGGATATTGAGGCCTATCGGATGAGTCCGGACAATCTCATGCACAAGCGACTGGCAGCCACGATTGGGGCCGGTGGGCAACAGTCCGCGAAGTTCGACCGACTTCGGGAACTACTCGAAGGATACAAGGAAGACGGACGGAAGATCGCCGTCTTCTCGTTCTTCCGACAAGTGTTGGATGACGTCAGTACTGTCGTCGGGGGTTGCCCGCAAATCCATGGCTCGATCAGCGCGGAGGAACGTCAGCTCGTCTTAGATCGTTTCGCCGCCAAGGAAGGCTTCGGGGTTCTGGCCCTGCAGATCGAAGCCGGCGGCGTGGGTATCAATCTCCAGTGCGCTCAGGTCGTGATCCTGATGGAGCCGCAGTTTAAGCCCTCGACCGAACGTCAGGCCATTGCCCGTGTTCGGCGCATGGGCCAAACCCGCAAGGTGAACGCGCATCGACTCATCGCCAAGGGAACCGTCGACGAAGCCCTCGTGCTGCTCATCGAGCGCAAGAAGCAGGTTTTTGAAGACTACGCCCAGCATAGCTCGGTCAAAGATGCCAGCGGGATGGCGATCGATGCGGGGAGCGCGGCGATGGAGGAGCTGCGCGGAATCGTCGCGAAAGGGTAGCAGCGACGATTACCGCGAGGGGACATGCTGGCAGGCTGGCACGCTGCGAAGCAGATACAGGGACTGAAAAGGGGCAACATAGGGAGACCGGATGATTGGCTGGGGTCACATGTCCGAAGCATTAATCCCGGTCTCCGGTTTTCCTTTGAGAGAGTTGAAGGGTAGGGCTGACCATCCTTGGTCGGCCGCGGTCGAGCAGGGATGCTCGACCCTACCCGATTCAGTTAGGACAGCACGTGGTGCTTTCCAACCTACGATGCAGGCTATGTCGTGACGCGGTCCCGACCCTACCCGAGACAGGTGGAAGCGGTAAGTGGTTGGCGGTTGGGAGCACAAAAAGCAGCGGTAGCTAGGGCAGCACGCGGTGCGCCCTTACCTTGATGCGGCGGAGGACTTTAGCTTGGCTCGGCATTCAGCGGCGAGCTGTTTGCTGCGGGTGCTGGCTTTCTTGATCTCGTCTTCGGTGAAGTCGTTCACGATGATGATCAAGGAGTCCTTGAGGTCGGGAGTGAGGCCATCCGCGCTGGTGAACATCCAGGCCAATCCTTCGATCTTATCCTCAGGGACGCCACGGCCGATCAGGTAGCAGAGACCGAGGCTGTAGCCGCCCTTGGGATGAAGCTGCTCGGCCGCCTTGCGGTACCATCGAGCCGCAAGGGTATCTTGGGCAACGTCGGGTCCCGCGCCGTAATAGTCGTTCCCGAGATTACACTGTGAGCGCGGTTCGCCGTGTTCGGCGGCCAGGCGTCGCCATTTCCTGGCTTCTTCCTCGTTGGCCTTGACGCCGTCGCCTTCCTGGTAGCAGACGCTCAATGCATGTTCGGCGTCGATGTTGCCTTGCTTGGCGGCCTTCATGTACCAGACGAAGGCTTCCTTCAGGTCGGGCGATACCCCCTCGCCTAGACGAAGCGTCTGCCCGAGCGTATATTGGGCCACGGGAAGACCTTGTTCGGCGGCTTTGCGACACCAGCGGGCAGCTTCGGTTTCGTCTTTCTCCGTACCACGGCCCAGATGGTAGAATACGGCGAGTCGGTGTTGCGCGATGACCTCGCCCTTTTCTGCTTCCAGCTTGGTCGCCGCAAAGTCTTTTTTCTCGGCGATAATGTCCGCCGGATTACGAGCGAAAGGAGAGACGTATTTCCGCTGTCCCGAAAGTTCCTTGGCACGTTCTTCCGCCTTGGCTTGATTGGCTTCACCGAGGCCGAAGTAATCAATTTTCCAAGAGCGCGCATTGTCCTCGTCATGGATGTTGAGCATGACAAGCCGCCAGGCCATCGATTCCACAGGGTCTGAATCCACGCCAAACCCGACGGAATAGATGTATCCCATGATGTAGCATGAACGAGCATGGCCAGCCATCGCACCTGGGCGGACCCAAGTGGGTACAGACTTGGCACGTTTACGGTCTTTCTCCTCCAGAATTTCCTCGGCAAGATCGGCCCGCGCGTCGTGGTGGCCATGTTCCGCTGCTCGCAGGAGCCACTTCCTGGCTTCGCTCTTATCCGTCGCGACCTCTGCTCCATCGGCGTAGGTCTGATGGAGCAGGTACTCTGCCTCGGGAAGCTTCTGGTCGGCCGCCCTGCGTACCCAGGCGAGACCCGCGGCCGAATCTTTTTTCACGCCTACCCCTAGCATGATTTCGAATCCGAAGAGGAATTGGCATTCCGCATCTCCTTTATCCGCGCCGATCGAGTGGATACGTGCAGCCTCTGCTTCATTCTTTTCAGTGCCAATGCCCATGTGGTAGAAGCCTGCGAGCGCAATAAGTTTGCGGGGGTCGCCGCCGAACGCCTCGTTGCATGCTTTATTGAAGGCCTCGATATTCTTCAATTCTTCGGCATCCGGGAGGCCCTGGTGATTGATCATCTTACCTTCTCCGCAGATGAGGATGCCGGATGGTTCGTGGGATTTGCTTCCGGCCACCGCACGGGTATCTGCCGTCTTGCCGGAGCCTGCAGTATTTTTCTTCTCTTCAACACCCTGCTGGACGCGGATGGTGCGGAGCCCATCGCTGAAGGGCAGGTCAGGGTTCTTCTTAGTTTTCTTTTCGGGTTCGGTGAATTCGATCGCCGCGTAGGAGATCAGCGAGGCGAGCGCGAGGGAGGAGAAGACGACGATGAGTGGTCGGAGGGTGGGGCGCATGGGTACGAGAGTATGGAGTATGGGAAGGGGCTACTTGCTGATGATGTCGGAGGGTGGGCTGGGGCGTTCAGGTGAGAACCAGTGGGACTTCAGCGCGTAGGCGCCGTAGGGCGTCTGGGGGAAGCGGGTCACGAGCAGTCGATAGGCCGATGCGGCGGTCTTGGGAGCTCGGTACTTAAGGAGATTGCCAGCGTATTGCAGGATCACGCCGCCGGCAGGATCGTTGGCGGGGAGGAGTTCCGCGGCCTGCATCGCGTGGCTGAACGAAGCGAACCGGGCATCGCGCTCCGCCAGGTCAGGGTTGTCGATGTGCTGGGCCTGCCAATCGGTGAGGCGGCGAAGTTCCTCTTGCCCGGCAGCGACGAGCTTCATGGTCGGGAGAGGCTGATCATCCTGAGGTTTGCCGAGGCGAAGGCGGGGGAAGTAGCCGTAGCCGACATGCCAGCCTCCGCTGCTCGTCCAGCTCTGCCCGTAGGGAGCATGCAGGATGACCTCGCCCAGCTCACGGATTGCGAGGGCGCAGCGCCAGTAGGAGTCGGCCCGCGAACGATCGCCCAGGTCGGCGCGTTCGGCGCCCCGCCGCAGGAGCACGTAGTGCGTCGCCTGGGAACGGAGCGCAGGGGCCACAAACTCTAGGGCTTCTTCGAGCCGTCCCGCGCGCATCAGGCGGGACGCCAGTTCCTGCTCGAGGTCATCGAACGGTTCCTGCCAATGGCTCTCGATTTTTACCGTCTTCTGTCCGTTCTTCCGGCGCGTGATGACATGCTGTTTGAGCTCATCGAGCGTAAGGAGGCATTCGGCGACGTAGAGCGCCTCTACGCCGTAACCGCCTGCTTCGAAACACGACAGCGCGACGTCGAGCTGGTTATTCGCGAGGGCGTGCAGGCCGAGTTCGCCTTGGACGCGACCACGTAGCTCTTGGTCCGCTTGCAGGCTGATCAGCGTCGTCATGTCGAACTGCGTCGTCACGGGCGCAGTGGATTTCGAGCCCGAATTCGTCGCGGCTGCCGAACTTGGACGTGGGTCGAGCAAGCGACGCGCGGCGGACATGTCGCCATCGAGGCGCAGCTGGCAGCGTGCGAGCAGCAGTTGGCGCAGCGGTTGGGCCGGGGGCATCAGTTCCGCGCTCCGCCGGCAATCCTGCCATCGGCCGCAATCGTATTGGAGTAAGGCGATGTATCCGGGCGCGAAGGCTGGGTCGATCTTCGCCTTGGCGAGCGCATCGAGCCATTCGCTGCGTCGTTGCTTGACCAGATCATTCGTAAGCATGGTCTCGTCGCTATTGCCACCCCCGGCGCAGAGGAAGAGTGTGATGAGCAGCCGGACGTCCGGATCCGCTACGGCCACCTCGAGGTGACCTTCCTCGCAGAGCTTGCGGGCGAGCCACAGGCAGGAATTGACGGCGTTGGCCTGGCCGCGACGCGGCATGCGTAGGTACGTGGTGACGGCGGCGCCGTAATCCGCTTCGCCTAGGCGAATGAGGCGTTCGGAGGGAAGGATCATCGAGCGCGTGTGGGCGATCCAGTAGGCGGCGTTGTCGGAGATCTCCGCGGGGTCGAGTGAGCCCTCGCGCGCGTGCTGTGCGACCGAGGCGAAATCCTCGCGGATCAAACGCAGGCTCGTCTTGACTTCTGCGTCGCTCATGTCGGACCAGTTTTCGTGGGACATCCGGAGGCGGGCGCGACGATACTTCGCGATCGCGTTGAGCGGCAGACGCTCCTTCGCGGGCAGAGCGAGGAGCTCATCCATCAGCGCGATTCCTTGGACACGATCTGCTTCGAGTGAACGGAGATAAAGGGTGTAGGCCCGATTGGGCAGATTATCGAGGTTGCCGGGGAGGTCCGCGAAGGTGACGTTCTGTGGGATGTCATCCTTGGTGAGAATTTCCCCGAGCCCAGCCAGCACCGCTTCAACAATTAGCGCAGAATTGGGCTCCGCTTTTTCTTGGGTGCTGATGCGGCTTCCGAAGTGGCCCTTGAAGTCGGCCATAAAGTCGGTGCGAAAATCGTTGAGCAGTGCGCCGTCGCCGTAGCCCATCAGGATGCGCAGACGGGAGCGATAGGGATGCGAACCGTAGAGCCCGTAGTCGAGGCGCTCGGCGATCTGTTCAGCTGTCAGCGGCGTCGTCACTTCCTTTGTTTCGGGCGCCGCGGTGACCACGACGGCCGGCTGATGGATGTCGGCTCGAGGAGTCGGCGCTGAAAGTTTGTCGACGACGTACGCGATGATGAGCGAAAGCCACAGGCAGGTGGCGATGACGCCGAGGGTGCGGAAGAAAGGATGAATCTTGAAGCTGAAGAATGACATGTGGAGGAAGCGAAAGAGCAGGGATGTGTTGTTATATAAAGTTCTAGACTGACATTTACGCCGATGGGGCGCAAGGGGCGTGGGGACGGTTTTTCAGGCATAAGTAAAATATGGTTACGGAGGGCGG
>CAIVYX010000327.1 GCA_903910245.1 uncultured Opitutia bacterium
CCACTCGCAACTGCAGCTCTTGCTAAAACCGGCACAAATTCACTTTGTCCACCGCTCTTTTCTCCCATCGGCTGGCCTTCGACGAAGGCGTAAAGGGCTTCCTTCTGCTTCTCGGTCAGCGGCTTCTCGGCCTTGGGCGGCATGACGTCGCCGGCGGTGCGCTCGAGGAAGACGCGGGCGAGGAGCATGCTGTCGTCGGGCTTGCCGAGGACGAAGGTCGGATTCTTGCCGCCCTTGAGCGTGGCTTCGAGCGTGTCCAGCCGCAGCTTACCCTTTTCTTTCTTCGGGCCGTGGCACGAGATGCAGTGCGCGTCGAACATCGGCTGGATGACCTTCGCGTATTCGGCTTTCTGCGCCGCCGTGAGCGGCTTCGCCGGCTCGGGCTTCTTGGGGGTGTAAGTCGCGGCCGCAAGAGTGGCGGCAGAGAAGAGCAGCAGGGCACGCATGGGCTTACTTCTTCGGAGCCTGCTTGGGGGCCTTGGTTGCCGCGAGCGCCGACTTGGCGACGTCATCCGGGATGGGCTTGGCTTCGATCCAGAGGGCGATGGCCTGCACCTGCTCCTTCGTGAGCGGTGTCCCCTCGGTCGGCATGAATTCATCGTCTGCGGGATCGAGGGTCACGCGTACGTGCATGAGGCTCTTCTTCAGGTCGCCGGCGACGAAAGCAGAGCCTTCCGAGCCGCCTTTCTTGAGGGCCTCGAGCGTATCCATGCGAAGCTTCCCCTTTACCTTCTTGGCCCCATGGCATTCGACGCAATGGGCTTCAAGAATCGGGCGGATGACTTGGGTGTAGTCATCGCGTTTCTGGCTGGTGGTGACGACGCGAGGGGTCTCTTCCTTCTTGGGCGCTGCGACCTTGTTCGGCTTGAAGGGGAAGCCTTCGCCGTGTTGGAGTTCGCCACCGACATGGGCCGCGAAGCCCATCACGCCAATGGCCACGACCTGACCAACGAGGCGAAGCAGGAAGCCTTGGGAGAGGAGGAGGCTGGCGATGCCGGCAAAGATCGAGGCTGCGATGCCGCCCCAGAGGTGCAGCTGGATATTTTCGCCGCTGAAGCCGTTGTAGTGAGCGTGCACGATGCCGCACAAGACCGCGGCCCAAGTGCCGGCGGCCGAGAAGACGGAAAGGCGGCGCACGGTTGCGGTGGCCTGCTCATGGCGTTCGAAGAATTCGAACAGCGGCACGACCAGAAGGACGGCGGCCGGTATGTGCAAAGCGAGGATGTGGAAGTTACCGAGGATCGAAAGGAGGGCCGGACCGCGCGTTTCTCCATCGGCTGGAAGGGCGAATGCCAGCGCGACCAAGAAGAGATTAGTGCCGATGACCCATCCGATGGCTTGGCGGAAGGTCAGAGCGTGCAGGCGTTCTTCGATGCGATGGAGCGGCGTCATGGGTCGGGAAAGGGATTCTATGATTATGGGGTCGGGCTACCGTGGGGTCAAATGCAAGCGACTGCGTAAGGCCCCTTGCTATTAGACACAAAAAAAGCCCGCGGGTTTCCGCGGGCTTTTTATAGGTAAGCCGGAAGGCTTACTTGGCTTCGATGAAGGCCTTAATCTTGGCGACCTGCTCCTTGGTGAGGGGCGGGTTCTTTTCGTGGGACTTCTTCGGGGGCATCGCGAGTTCGTCCTCAGGGCTGGACAGCGTAAGGCTGACCGTCTTGTGGAGGGAGCTCTTGGAGGCGTCGCCCCAGGTGATGCCTTCGCCGGCTTCCTTGCCGCCCTTGACGATGGACTTGAGGCTCGAAGAGTCGAAGCCAGCCTTGACCTTGCCGTTCTTTGCTTTCTTAGGGTCATGGCAGTTGGCGCAGCTCTTTTCGAGGAGCGGTGCGATGTCGGCCTTGAAGGCCTTTTCACGGTCGGCTTCGGAGACGGCGAAGGCCGAGGAGGCGGAGAGGAGAGCGATGAGGGCGAGGGTGCGCATGGGTGTTCTTAGGTAACACTAAACAAAACGAAAAGTTTCCGACTTGGGAGCAAAAAATGACCTACGCCTTGATTGCCCAGGCCCGGCAGGTCTCCTGCAGGCGGGTGGGGACGTAGACTTCTACCCTAGTTCCCTCGGGAAGGGCCTTAGAATTGAGGATAGTGGCCCCAGCGTGCAGCTTGGAGAGCATGGCGTACTGGTCGTGGGGGATGAGTAGGGTCATGTGCTCATCTCGGCTGGCAGCGCATTCCTCGAGGCGCTGGAGCAGGGCGGGCAGGCCTTCCCCAGTCTTAGTGCTGACCAGCTTGGCGTCGGGGTAGGCGGCCAAGGCCTGGGCGCGTTCGACCTCGTCGCAGAGGTCGGCCTTGTTGAGCACGGTGATCACGGGGCGATCCCCTGCACCGATTTCGGTGAGGACCTGCAAGGTGGTTTCGGCATGCTTGTCACGCTCGGGCGAGCCGAGGTCGATGACGTGGACCAGGAAGTCGGCCTGCACGGCTTCTTCGAGCGTAGCTTTGAACGCTTCGACGAGACGGTGCGGGAGGCGGCGCACGAAGCCGACGGTATCCGTCAGCAGTAGCGCGCGGCCTGAGGGTAGGGCGAGACGGCGCGTGGTGGGGTCGAGCGTGGCGAAGAGCTTGTTCGCCGCAAGCACCTCGGAGCCGGTGAGCTTGTTGAGGAGCGAGGACTTACCGGCATTGGTGTAGCCGACGATCGAGAAGGTCGGGAGCGGGACGCGTTTGCGCTGCTTGCGCTGGGTGGCGCGCTGGGCGACGACCTCTGCGAGGTCGCGGCGGACCTTGGCGATCTTGTCGCGGATCTTGCGCTGGTCCATTTCCAGCTGCGTTTCGCCGGCGTCGCGCTGCATCGTGCCGCCGCCGCGCTGGCGATCGAGGTGGGACCAGAGGCGCTTCAAGCGCGGCAGCATCTGCTGCAAGGCGGCGAGTTCGACCTGGAGTACGGCTTCGCGGGTCTTCGCGCGGGTGATGAAGATATCGAGAATGATCTCCTGCCGGTCGATGGCGCGGAGCTTGGCGTCTTTCTCCCAGTTGCGCTGCTGCGCGGGTGTGAGCTCGTCGTCGAAGATGATTAGGCCGCATTCATTGTCGCGAGCCAGCTGGGCGATCTCCTCGAGCTTGCCGGAACCAACGAGCGTGCGCGGGTTCTCTTCGCGGAGCTTCGCGATGATGGAGCCGCGGATCTCGACGCCGACGTTACTGACGAGCTCATGGAGCTCGGCGAGCAGCGCCTGAGCTTCGGCGGGGGTATCGTCTGGGCGTTGCAATCCGACCAGGATCGCACGGTTAGAGCGGGCGATGACCTCGGGGTCGAAAGGGTCGAGCGGCTTGTCTAGTTGGTCTTCGGATTCGGACACGTGGCGGAAATAAAAAGGGGAAGGGCAATTTGGCCCTTCCCCTTTCCTGAGGCAAAACGAATTACTGGGAGTTATTGGCCGAATTCCACCCAGTCGACGTTCATGAGCCCGCCACC
>CAIVYX010000328.1 GCA_903910245.1 uncultured Opitutia bacterium
CGAGTCCAGGATGGTCGAGCAATGCGGTCGTATCCGTCGTCGCCGTCGCGGCGGCACCGGCGAGCAGTTTCGCCGAAAGCCCGTTGGCCGAGGCGAAGATCGTCGGCGAAGCGCCTTGGAGGCGCAGTTCCGGCACCAGGACGCGGGAAGCGAAGTTGCCGCAGCCGATGATTCCGATACCGCCGACGGTCCGGCTGTCGAAATTAGCGCCCGAGAGGGTGCGGACGAGCGCTTCGTTCGGGACGGCGTATTCGATGAGCAGCCCGTAGGCGCCGGGGCGACGCAGGTCGTCGTAGATTTGAGGGGCCGATGCGAACGGGTGACGTGAAGTCAGCAGCGGAGCGACATCGAGTGCGCCCGAAGCCATCAGCGCGAGGACTTCGTCAAAATTGGCGCGAGCCGAAGACGGATCGGACGCATCGGTGGAGCCGTAGGAACGCGAGACCTGGAAGGTCACCTCGTTCTCATAGAAGTCCGCGCGGTTGAGTGCGAGTCCCGTGACGCCCACGAGGACCACGCGTCCCCGCCGGCGGCAGAGACGTGCGGCTTGATTGACCGGTTCGTCGGAGGAAGTGCTGGCCGTGATGAGCACGCCGGCCGCGCCGCCGGGAAGGAGCGTGGTGAGCGGCGTACCCAGGTCCGGGACCAAGGCGCCAGCCTGCTTGGCATCGGCTCGCTTTACTTCATCGGGGTCAATGCCGACGACCGTGACGCCGCGGGCTCGCAGCAGACGGACCGCGAGCTGGCCGATGAGGCCGAGCCCCATGACCACCACCGGCTCGCCCGGCTTGGCGTCGACGAGACGTAGGCCTTGCAGCGCGACGGCCGCGAGCGGCGTGAAAGCGGCGTGTTCGTCGGAGACGCCATCAGGAATGCGGGCGGAGAAGGCCGGTGCAGCCGAGGCCACTTCGGCGTGCGGGGAGTTAGAGACCACGCGGTCGCCAGCGGCGAAGCCGTGGACTTCGCCGGCATCGAGCACCTGGCCGACATGGCAATAGCCGAGCGGGATCGGCTGCGCGAGCTTACTGCGGACCGCGGAGACGGTGGCGAAGAATCCTTCGGAACGGATCTTGGCGAGCACCGCGCGGAATTTTTCTGGCTGCTGGCGAGCTTTGCTCAGCCAACTACCGCGACCGAACTCGATCAGCATGCGTTCCGTGCCGAGCGAGACCAGCGAGCGCGTCGCGCGGACGAGCAGGCGTCCGCGGCGCGGACCGGGGACAGGCACGTCAACGAGCTCGGTGCGACCCGAGCCCAGATGTTGGACGATCTGGCGCAAAGTCAGGAACGGTCGCGGGCCTGTTCGGCTGCCGACTGATCGGTGAGGCAAGTCATCGCGGAAGCCACGAAGGCCGCCGTGAACATCAGGGGCGTGAACCAGAAAAGGAGATCGACCCACGCATGGGCCATCATCAGTAAGAGCCCAAGCGCGAGCGGGACCGTCTCCGGGTGGCCTTCATGGAAAGCGCGGATGAGGTGGCGACCCAACCAAAGGAGCGCAGCAAAGACGGCAAGCAACCCGACGATGCCCCATTCGGCGAGCATCTGGAGCCAATCGTTATGAGCATAGATCGCCCGGTAGAAGAGTTTCCCGTCCCGCTGCATCTCCTTCTGCTGCGCCTGGTAGGGCGGCGATATCCAGCGATAGGAGCCGGCGCCGTAGCCGACCCAGGCGCGGCCCGACGGAATCCCGTCGCTGATCAGCGCCCAAGTCGCCCGCCGCAGCGGGGCACGATCATCGGTACCGACTTGCTGATAGGTCGCCACCTTCATCTTGAAACGCCCAATCATCGGATTCAGGTCGGCAATCATCAGGACCAGGGTGGCGGCGAAAAGCATCGCCGCTCCAGTGACGATTAATATTTGTCGGCGGGAACCTCGCGCCCCAGTGAAGCCAAAGAAATAGACCGTCGGCAACGCGAGGGCGAAGAGTGCAAGGACCGCGAGGGCGGCGGCGGTGCTGCTGGTCAGTGTCGCGAGCAGCGCCAGGCTAAAAGTAGCGAAGGCTGCGATCAGGTGCGGTCCGCCCTTCAGCGCGTTCTCGCCGGCGCGGCGAATGTGCCAGAACGTGAGCCCAAGCGCGAGGGCCGCATGGAGGTAAAGATAGACCCCCGCGTGATTGCGGCTCATGAACGTGCCAAAGCAAGTCGTGTTATGATGGACCGGATAACCGAGGATTGTCCCATGCGACTGCTGGTTCAGGAAGCCGAAGGCGCCGACCGCGCAGGCGACGAGAACCGTGAGCCAGGCGAGCGCGACATAGCCTCGCCGCCGACGTAGGCCGATGCTCAAGGCGCAGAGCAGGAACCACGGCGCCCCGAGGATCATCATTTGACGCCAAGCGTTCATCGGTGGCTGCGAGGTATCGGCGGCCGAGAACGGCGCATTCAAACCGGAGGGCAGCCAGGACAGATAGGGCTGCGGGCGGATATCGAACTTGCCGACTTCGATGCCCGGGAGCCCTTGCTTCGCCCAGAACGCCTCACGGTCGACGACGATGCCCCACGCGTTGAAATCCTGGACGGCGAAATAGGTGAACAACGCGACGCCGGCCCAGAACGGCACCGAGCGGAAGAGTTCGTGGCGCAATTCGATGGCCGGCCGGGACATCAGGTCGCGCGAGAGCAGGAAGTAAGCGACGGAGGAGCCAACGAAAGCGAACGCCGGAAAGCAGACGTAATCGAGCCAACGGTAGGTCCACGGCACGGCGCCTTCGGCGGAAGCACCATAAAGCGCGAGCAAGAGGCCAAGGAACCAAGCGGCCATCGCGTGGCGTTGCGTGCGAGCTTCGGCGAAGGCTGCGACGAACGCGGCGACGGCGAGGCCGAGCGCGGCGGCGACCGTCCAGAGCACCACCCCCGCCCAGCCCCACGGAGCCAATACCAGGATGAGTCCGGCAAGGATCATCACGGTTAGTTCACGGGAAGTGAATTTGGGGAGGGAGGGAGGCATGAGGGAGGGAGGACTGGAGGGCACGAGGGCCGGAGGAAAAGAGGAGGGATCGTTTCGGGTGGCGGGTGGCAGCCTCAGGTGGCGGGTGGCGGGTGAAAGATGGCAGCCGAGGGGAAACCGGAGACCGGATGATTGGCGGGGCAGGAAAACCTTTCAGGTCTCGGGTCTCGGCCATCGGGAGCCAGGTTCAGGTTTTCGGGTTCGGGTACAGGTTCGGGCGTTATCACTGTCTCGAGGGTGGGCTGACCATCCTTGGTCGGCCGTGGTCGAGCAGGGATGCTCGACCCTACCCAAGGAAAGCAC
>CAIVYX010000329.1 GCA_903910245.1 uncultured Opitutia bacterium
CACATGTCCGTAGAAATCAAGATCCGCAAAGGCGAGACCGTCGACAAGGCTCTCCGCCGCCTCAAGAAGAAGATCGACCGCGAAGGCATCATCAAGGACGCCCGTGCCAAGCGAGGCTTCGAGAAGCCGGCCGAACGCCGCCGTCGCAAGAAGAAGGTCAAGAAATTCGGCGCCTACCTGCGCAAGAAGTGGGACAACGTCTAAGCGCACGTCCTGAACCAAGCACCCGAAGGCCCGTCATCGCGACGGGCCTTCTGCTTTGGTGGGGTCCCCCGCCTGGACCGGACAACAAAAAGGGCCAAACCCGGAGGTTCGGCCCTTGGTCTCGGCAAAGCCGGGGAGGCTTAGCGGAGGAACAGCAGCTCTTGGTAGGACGGCAACGGCCAGTATTCGTCGGCGACGATCTCTTCGAGGGAGTCGGCGGCGGTACGAACCTTGAGCATGGCCGGGAGGACCTTGTCGCAGGAATGCTTGGCCTGGGCGTGCGTGTCGGACTTGGTGACGTCGCGAGCGGCGTCGAGGGCGGCAATGGCGGCGGCGAGCTCATCGGCGAGACCGATGACCTCCTTGCGGAGCTTGCCACCGGACTTGGTTTTCTCGACTGGGGTCAAGTCAGCGGCGAACTTGAGTGCGGCCGGGAGAAGCAGGGTCTTGGCGATTTCGGATACGAGCTTCGACTCGGTGTTGATGGTAAGCACGTAGGAGTGCGTGTAGATCTCTTCGCGGGACTCGAGTTCGGCCTTGGAGAGGACGCCCTGGCGCTCGAAGACTTCGACGGACGACTTGGAGATGATCTCCGGGAGAGCATCGGGGGTCGTGCGGAGGTTCTTGAGACCGCGCTTGGCGGCTTCCTTGTGCCACGCTTCAGAGTATCCATTGCCGTTGAAGATCACTCGGCCGTGCTTAGTGAGGATGTCCTTGAGGACGCTCTGGAGGGCCGAGTTGAAGTCGGAGTTCTTCTTGAGTGCGGTGGCGAGTTCGTCAGCGAGCTTGTCGAGCGAGTCAGCCATGATTGTGTTAAGCACGGTCAGGGGGCCGGCGACCGAGAAGGCGGAACCCACAGCACGGAACTCGAACTTGTTACCGGTAAAGGCGAACGGGCTCGTGCGGTTACGGTCACCGGCATCCTTAGGGAGGACGGGCAGCGTATCGACGCCGAGGGTCATGTGACCGCCCTTGCGGGAGGACGAAGCGGAGCCGCTCTTCTTCACCTGCTCGATGACTTCGTTGAGCATATCGCCCAGGTAGATCGAGATGATGGCAGGAGGAGCTTCATTGGCGCCGAGGCGATGGTCGTTGCCGGCCGAAGCGACGGAAGCGCGGAGCAGACCTTGGTGAAGGTCGACCGCACGGACCACCGCGGCGCAGAAGGTGAGGAACTGGGCGTTCTCGTGGGGATTGTGGCCGGGCTCGAGGAGGTTGCCGACGCCGGCACCACCGATGGACCAGTTGACGTGCTTGCCGGAGCCGTTGACGCCCGCGAAAGGCTTCTCGGCGAGGAGGCAGACG
>CAIVYX010000330.1 GCA_903910245.1 uncultured Opitutia bacterium
AGAAGGACAGGGTGAGCCCGACTTCGCGCGCTGCGTGGATATCCATCGCAAGCCTGGCTACGACCCCGTCGAGCTGTTCATCGACCCCAAGATCCGTTTCCCGATGCTTTCGGTCGCCTGGTTCCTGCTGAAGAAGAAGCTCGGCTTCAAGGCGCTCATGAAGGTCATCTCGCAGGATGCTTCGCTCGTGAAGGGCTCGCACGGTCGCCTGCCCGAGGACCCGCTCGACTGGCCCGTGCTCATCGCGCCGGCTGGAGCCGCCTTGCCGACCCAGATCGCCTCGACCGACGTGTACGGGCAGATCGCCAAGGGGTTCTGACCACATTCGCTCTGGTCTGGGGTTGAAGCGGAACTTCGCCCGCACAGGGTGGTCGTATCCCTATGTTCGCCCGCAGTCTCGCCCTCGTCCTCGGTGCCGCGGCCTTTGCCGCGCCGTTCCCGGAGCCGCATAATAACCAGAAGGAGACTATCCCCGTGCTCACCTCGGCGGATGCGCTGACCAAGCTGCATCTCCCGGAGGGGTTTAAGGCCACGCTCTTTGCCGCCGAACCGGACGTCCGTCAGCCGATCGCGATGTGCTGGGATGAACGCGGCCGACTGTGGATTGCTGAGAACTATACCTACTCCGACGGCAAGGAGCGCTTCGATCTGAACCTACGCGACCGAATCATCATCCTCGAGGATGCCGACCATGACGGCAAATTCGACAAGCGCACCGTCTTCGCCGACGAGGTGCAGATGCTCACCAGCATCGAGCGTGGCTTTGGCGGCGTGTACGCGATGTGCCCGCCCAATCTCCTCTTCATCCCGATGGATGGCGATAAGCCCGCCGGTCCAGCCCAGATCGTGCTCGACGGTTTCAGCACCACCGCGGCGAGCCGGCACACTTTTGCCAACGGACTCAAGTGGGGTCCCGACGGCTGGCTCTACGGTCGCGTCGGCATCTCGAGCACCTCATGGGTCGACGTCCCGGGCGTGCCCAAGGAAAAGCGCCTGCCCACCGCCGGCGGCCTTTGGCGCTATCACCCAGTGACCAAGGTCTTCGAGCCGTATTGCCACGGCACCACCAATCCGTGGGGCTCCGATTGGACTAAGGACCACGAGCTACTCTTCATCAACACCGTCATCGGTCATGGCTGGCAGGGAATCCACGGTGCGCACCTCAAGCGCATGCACGGTGAGGATCCTTATCCTTACATCTACGAGCTCATCGACCAGCAGGCCGACCACTATCACTGGGACACTGGCAAGAAGTGGAACGACGCCGACGGCGGTCGCGGCGGCGCGGACAGCTTCGGAGGTGGGCACGCCCACGTCGGTATGATGATCTACCAAGGCGACAACTGGCCTTCGCAGTATCGCGATAAGCTCATGACACTCAATCTGCACGGCCGTCGCGTGAACGTGGAAGCCATCGAGCGCAAGGGCAGCGCGCTCGTCATGAAGCACCAGCCCGACATCCTGAAGTCGGACGACCAATGGTTCCGTGGCATCGAGCTCGGCCAGGGACCTGACGGCGCCGTCACGATTCTCGACTGGAGCGATATCGGCGAGTGCCACGACCAGGACGGCATCCATCGCACCACTGGCCGCATCTTCAAGGTCAGTTATGGCGAACCCAAGCAGCCCGGTGTCGACTTGGCCAAAGCCACGCCGGCCGAACTCGTCGAGCTCCAGCGCAGTAAGAACGAGTGGCTCGTCCGCATGGCCCGCTGGGAACTCCGGGAGCGCGCCTGGAAGGGCGTCGACCTCTCGTCTGCCACCGCCGCCTGGGAGAAGCTCGCCTCCGAGGAAGATAGCGTCCTCGCGCTCAACGCGCACTCGACCCTGTTGGCCCTGCGCACCGTCAAGTCGGGCGATCAGCCCTTCGCCGCCCAGCACGCCAAGCACTACGCGCCATCCGCGATCCTCGCCGAGAAGCGTCAGGACGTCCTCGCTCGCCTCATCGAACGCGAGCTCACCGTTCCGCTCGTGAGCCGGAACAACGCCTTGGCCAAGTTCGCCCAGCAGTCGGGCTTCACCGCGACCTGCGACGCCCAGGAATCCGCGCTCTTGCAGCTCGCGGGCGAATCCCGAGGCCAGCGCGTGCGCCTCGCCCTCGCCTCGGCGTTGCCGCATCTTTCCGTCCCCGTGCGGGCGCTCGTGGCCCAGCATCTCCTCCGCTACGACCAGGACGCCACGGATCATAACCTCCCGCTCCTCGTGTGGACCGGTATCCGCGAGCTCCCCTTCGCTGAGCTTATCGCCTGTGCGCATGTCAGCCGCGTCCCGCAGGTGACCAAGCTCATCGCCCGTCGCATCGCCGAAGGCGCCGACAAGCAGCCTGCCGCCTTGAACGAACTCCTCGCGAATGCCGCACAGATGCCCGAAGGTCAGGCCGAGATTATCGCTGGTATTGCCGAAGCCCTGAAGGGTTGGCGCAAGGCGCCCAAGCCCGCCGCTTGGGATGGGTTCGTCGCCACCATCGCCAAGTCTGCAACGGCCGCGCAGGATCAGGCTCGTCAACTCAACGTCATCTTCGGCGACGGCCAGGCACTCGATGAGATCCGTAAAATCGCCCTCGATGAGAAAGCGCTCATGGAGCAGCGCCGCGCGGCCTTGCTTTCGCTCATCGATGCCAAGGATGTGCAGCTCAAGGCCATCTGCGAGAAGCTCATTTACGTGAAAGGGGTGAACATGGAGGCCATCCAGGGCCTCACCCAGTTTGACCAGGACGGTGTCGCCCAGCGGATCATCGACCGGTACACGCAGTTCTACCCGCATGAGCGTCCGCAGGCCATCATGGCGCTCGTGTCGCGTCCGCGCTTCGCGGCCGATCTCCTCAAGGCCATTGAAGCCGGCAAGATTCCCAAGGCCGATCTCGGACCGTCCGCCGTTCGTCAGGTCCGTGCGTTCAATGACCCCAAGCTCAACGAACTGCTCAGTAAAGTCTGGGGCGAAACGCGCGAGACCTCGGCGGATAAGCTCAAGCTCGTCGCCGAGCTCAAGGCGCGCCACACGCCTGACTCGCTCGCTAAGGGCGACCAGAGCAAGGGTAGGGCGATCTTCGCCGGCGTGTGCGGACAGTGTCACAAACTTTACGGTGAAGGCGGTGCGCTCGGACCCGATCTCACTGGCAGCGGCCGACACGACCTCAATTATCTCGTCGAGAACATCGTCGACCCCAGTGCCGTCGTGGATGCCGCTTATTATCTCAACATCATCGAGCACAAGGATGAACGGGTGCTCAGCGGTATCGTCGGCGCGCAAAGCGAACGCACGCTCACCTTGCGCGCGGTCGGCCAGGAGACCGTCATCGATAAGCAGGACATCAAGGCCCGCAAGGTCATGCCCCTCTCGCTCATGCCGGAAGGACTCCTCCAGGCCTTCTCGCCCGAGCAGCAGCGCGATCTCCTCGCCTATCTCATGGGCAATTCGCAGGTGCCACTGGCGAAGTAGAGGCTACTTGGCCGGGGCTTCAGCTAGGTCGGCCGCCACGTCCGTCGTTTTCACGGGCGAGGGGCGGCGATGCGCGATGACCCAGGCGGGTGTCGGGCCTTCACCGCGGTTGGAGGCGTCCTTCCGATGGGTCGCGCCGGTGAGGGCTTCGATGACGGCTTCGAGCTTGGGCCAGAGGCCGATGAATTCTAGGGCTGGATTCAGCAGGTTGGTGATCGGACAGTAGTAGGTGTTCTTCGGGTCGGTGTGGTGCAGTGCGTGTTGGCGCGGTGTCTGCAGAATCCAGCAGTCCTGAAGGAACGAGACGACTCGTCCGTTCTCGGCCCGCGTCTGGTGCGACCATTTATGGACCTGGTTGGCGTTGATGCTCAGGACTACGAACAGCCAGACATGCCAGGTGAGTACGCCGGCCCAGGCGGCGCCGCCGATGAGCAGCGCGCCGATGAGCAGGAGGTCCCAGGAGCTCTGCCACCAAGTCAGCTTGGTGAAGAAGCGGGGGTAGTGGTGGTGGACGATGTTCGGCCTGATCACCAGCGGGCCGAGTACCGGGGTGTCCTCGGTGCCGTAGGCGTCTTCCAGCCAATGGAAGACGCCGGCCAGGAAATCAGCGAGCAGGATGACGCCGAGGGCTTGGAGCAGGATCAGGAGGGTGTGCATGACGTTTTTGACTCCACCTATTTTACCCCCTCCGAGGCCTGGACCGTTAATCGATATTCTTGATATAGCCTATCACGATGGGGGATAAAGGGCGTTGCTAGGCCCCTTTACGGCGTGAAGATGACTTCACCCCGATGAACGTCCATCACCTCGAGTTATTCTATTACGTGGCCAAACACGGGGGAATCAGCGCCGCGGTCCGGCATATCCCTTACGGTATCCAGCAGCCGGCTGTCAGTGGCCAAATCGGCGCCTTGGAAGCCAACCTCGGGGTGCGGCTCTTTGAGCGGTCTCCGTTCCGCCTGACGGCGGCGGGCCGGAAGCTGTACGCCCAGATCGAAGCTTTCTTCTCGGGCCTGGATGGCCTCGAGGGCCAGCTGCGCGAAGCCGACCGCCCGGAACTGCGCCTCGGCGCGTCGGAGCTCGTCCTGCGCCTGCACATCTCGACTGTCACCCAGCGACTGCGGGCCCGCCACCCGAAGCTGCTGCTCAGCCTGACGCCCGGCTACCAGATGCAGTTCGAGACGTGGTTGCGCGACGGCGTCATCGATCTCGCGATTGTGCCGATCGAGGCTAAGACCAAGGGCCGCCAGAGCCAGATACGACTCGCCCGCGTCCCGCTCGTCCTCCTCGTACCCAAGTCATCGCCGCATCGGAGCGTCGCCGACCTATGGAAGCAGAAGAAGATACGTGAGCCGCTGGTCGCTTTGCCGCCCGCTTCCAGCGTCACGCGCAGTTTCCTCCGCGACCTCCGTGCGAAGGGCGTCGTCTGGAATCAGACCGTTGAGGTCAGTTCGATGGAGATGGTCACCAGTTACGTCGCCAACGGCGAAGGTTATGGCATCAACCTCGCCATCCCGGAAGCCATCGAGCACCCGGAAGTCCGGGCCTTACCGCTCGACGGTTTCGCCCCCACGGACGTCGGCTTGCGCTGGACGTGCGAGCTCTCGCCGCTGGTACGCGACGCCATCGGCGAATTCCAGCGCTACACGCGCGAGACCTGGCCGGACTGGGTGATCGACGACGTCTTGCCTGAGCCCAAGAAGGCTGGCCGACGGAAGCGAGCCTGACTTAGCGCTTTGCGAGGGCTTGCGTGATCGCCACACAGGCGAGCGCGGCGTTCTCGGCGCGGAGGACCGTTGGGCCCAGCACCACGGGCATGAACCCTGCGGCGCGGGCGGCGGCGTATTCTTCCGAGGTCAGATCGCCTTCGGGGCCGATGAGCCAGGTGACCTTTGAGGCCTTCGTGAAATCCAGGTGCGCGACCGCTTCGGCGTCGAACTCCAGCGAACCCGTGAGGCGGAGTTCGCCTTCGACCGCGGCGGGCAGGCGCTCAATCCATTCGCGGAAGCGGATCGGCGCCGCGATTTCAGCGCGCCACGGGTGGCCAGACTGCTTGCACGCTTCCACGGCCTGTTGCTGCCAGCGTTCGCGACGCGTGCGGGCACGGTCGGCGTCGAG
>CAIVYX010000331.1 GCA_903910245.1 uncultured Opitutia bacterium
ACTGGGTGATGGCGTTGAGCTTGGCCGCCTTGGAGAAGCTTTCGTTGTCCACCAGGTCGCGGAAGATCTTCAGGTTCTCGATATGCATGGGAATGAAAGACCCCATGATTAATGAATCTAATGGGTTATGGCTTCAAGTGTAGATGTGCTAATCCTAGGCCTTGGCCCTCCAGGCGGCCTGGGGAGCCCGACTGGTTGACTCCCCGCCCGTTCTCCCTCCCTCTGGTTCAAATGGTCTCCTCCGACCAGTTTAAGGCCCACTATGATGGGGTGTTGACCCGTATCGCGACCGCCTGCGCTCAGGTCGGCCGTGACCCGGCCTCGGTCAGGGTGCTGCCTGTGACCAAGACCAACCCGGTGGACGCCGCGTTGATGGCCTACGGGCTCGGCTTGCGGGCCGTCGGCGAGAATCGCGTGCAGGAGGCCGCAGGAAAGCGCCCGATGGCCCCCGCCGACCTTCGCTGGGAACTCATCGGTCATCTCCAGTCCAACAAGGCCAAGCAGGCTTTGCAGGTCTTCGATGTCATCCAGACCGTGGACTCGCCTGATCTGGCCGTTCGCCTGGGTCGCCTGGCCAGCGAGATGGGCCTGCGGCCGCAGGTGCTGCTTCAGGTCAACTCCGGTGACGACCCCGCTAAGTTCGGGTGCGACCTCGCCGATGCTCCTCGGTTGCTTGAGGCGGCCTTGGCCCAGCCGGCCTTGGTCGTGCGGGGGCTCATGGCCGTTGCGCCGCTCTCCGAGGATCCGGCTGACGCCGATCGTACCTTCGCCGAACTTCGCCTCTGCCGCGACGCTTTGGCCGCCCGTTTCGGCGTCGGTCTCCCGGAATTATCGATGGGCATGAGCGGAGACCTTGAATCCGCCGTCGCCGCAGGTTCTACTTGTGTCCGCCTAGGCTCGACCTTGTTCGGCCCGCGTCCCACCGCATGATCCGCCGCCTTCAAATTCGCGACCTCGCCCTGATGGACCGCACCGAGCTCGAACTGGGTTCGGGCTTCACGGTGGTCACCGGTGAGACCGGCGCGGGCAAGTCCGTCTTGCTCGGTGCGCTTTCACTCCTAGCGGGTAATCGCGCCGCGAAGACGATCGTCCGCAAGGGCGCCGAGGAATGTTCGGTCGAAGCCGAGCTCGAGACCGCCGGCGATAAGCGTTTCGACGAAGTGCTGAAATCCCTCGACCTACCCGCCTGCGACGACGGCCTGCTCATCTTGAAGCGTTCGGTGCATGCGACCAAAGCGGGACGTATCTCGATTAACGGCGGTTCGGCCACGCTCACGCAGCTCCAGCAACTCGGCGAACTGTGGATCGATTTCCACGGCCCCGGCGAGCCGCAGAAGCTGATGCGCGCCGATACTCAGTTGGAGATGCTCGACCTGCATGCCGGCCTGGCCGCCGCGCTGGCGACCTACCGGACAGGCTGGCGCCTGCGCAATGATTTGCTCCGCGAAGCGGGCGAAGCCGCCACGGCCGAACGTCTTTCTGAAGACGAAGCGGCCTTCCTGCGCTCTCAGCTCGAGAAGTTAGATTCGCTCGACCTCTCCGAAGAGGCCATCACCAAGCTCGAACGTGACCACGCCCGCTCTTCCCGCGCCCAGGAACTCGCGGCCTTACTAGGTCAGCTTGAGTCTGGCCTCGGCTCCGATGGCCTCGGCGAGGTGATGCCTAAGTTGCTCAAGGCCGGCGATGACATCGCCCGCATTGACGCCGATGCCGAAGCGCTTCGCGACCGTCTTAATTCTCTCGCCGCCGAAGCCGAAGACATCCGTGCCGACTTCGCTCGTCTGGGCCGTGGGCTTTCTTCCGACGAAGAATCCGCCGCCGAACTCGAAGGGAAGATGAACCTCTGGCTGGAGTTCCGTCGCAAGTACGGACCGGGCGCCGAAGCGGTCCGCGAGAAGCGCGAGGCGCTCCGTCGACGCTTGGCCTCGCAGGGTGACGTCGAAGCCCGCGTGTCGAAGCTCAAGGCCGAGGCGGCCAAGGTGGAGAAGGATCTCCGTAAGCAAGCCGAAGCCCTGCGCGCCGCCCGCACGAAGGCCGCCGAGAAACTCGCCACCGCCGCCCGCAAGATGCTGGGCTCGCTCGGCTTCAAGAAGGCCGACCTACGTATCGAGGTCGGGGTCGCCGAACTCGGACCCCATGGCGCCGATGCCGTCCGCTTTCTTTTCTGTCCGAACGCCGGCCAAGACCTCCTTCCTCTCGACCAGATCGCGTCCAGTGGCGAAGCCGCCCGCGTGATGCTCGCCTTGAAGACCGTGCTCGCCGCCGTCGACCGCACCCCGGTTCTGGTCTTCGACGAGGTCGACGCCAATGTTGGCGGTGAGATTGGGGCGCAGGTCGGCCGTGAACTTGCCGTCCTCGGTAAGGGCCATCAGGTCTTCTGCGTAACGCACCTCCCGCAGGTCGCCGCTCTCGGTCATGCCCACCTAGTCGTCACGAAGACGCAGGACGATAAGTCGACGACGGTCGAGATCTCCCCGGTCCACGGTAAGCGCAAGGACCGCGAGTCCGAACTCGCCCGTATGCTCGGCGATCGCGCCAGCAAGGTCGCGCTCTCCCACGCCCGCGAGCTGCTCGACGGCGCGAAGTAAGCTCAGGCCTTCTTGACGAAACGATCGAGGCGCAGGCGTTGGATCATGCGCAGGCCGATCGCGGCCGCCCAAGGCTTAGGTAGACGTGCCGAGAAGACGGCCAGGATCTTGTGCTTCCAGCCTGTGATCACCACCGGGCGATACGCCGCCATGCCACGCACGGCTTCGTCCGCACACTCCTCCGAGGTCTGCCCACTGAGGCCGGTCGAGCTTGCGAACCCCGCGGCCTTGGAGAAATTCGTCGAGACGGGGCCGGGACAGATCGCCACGCAACGAATCCCATGGCGCTTCGCTTCGGCATCGAGCGCGACGCTCCAGTCGAGCATGAAGGATTTCGTCGCGGCGTAAGTCGTCATCAGCGGCGTGGGCTGGAAACCGGCGAGCGACGCAACGGTGGCGACCATGCCGCCGCGCGCTTTCAATTCGTCCCATAGGCGGCCCGTGAGTTCGACCGGCGCGCGCACATTGACGTCGATCATCTTCAAGGTGTGGTCGATGCCCGGCGTCGGAAATTCCCCGTAGGCGCCGAAGCCGCTGTTATTAATCAGTAGCATCCTGCCTTCTCGGGGCATTAGTTTCCGTAATTCGGAGACAACCGCCGCGATGTCAGTGGGTTGCGAGAGGTCGCAGGTAAGGTGAGTGAAGTTCAGGGAATTCGGGACCCCCTCGGGGGTCGTCCTGGAAAGGTTGAACACCGCGGCTTTGGTCTCAGAATGACTGATACGCG
>CAIVYX010000332.1 GCA_903910245.1 uncultured Opitutia bacterium
GGCGCACAAGGTCGTCGGCCAGCGCATCGACAAAGTGACGGACAAAGACGGCAAGCCCAACCTCGTCATGGTTCCGGACCCGAAGGCCCCCGCCCTCTGGGCCCGCTTCTACGACCTCAAGACCGGCGTCCCTTACGTCTGCGATCGGGACGGCATCCCCAAACCCCAGCTGGCCGACATCGGCTCCGAACGCCGCAACGGTTACAGCTGGTTCGGCGAATACGCTCGTGACCTGCTCGCCAAGGATTACCCCAAGTGGAAACAAACCCACCGATGACCAACGCGATGCGCCGACCCCTCCTCATCATCGCTGGCTCGATCCTGCTCCTCATAGGGGCCTTCATCGCCCGCAAGGCCATCGGAAGCTTAGACCGGGAGACACAATTATCTCATTACGCCAACCTCCCCGCCGCACGCCAGTCCGGCATTATCGAACGCGGCTGGGTGCCCGAGTTCCTGCCCGCCGGCAGCAAAGACATCACGGAGATCCATAACCTTGATACCAATACCGGTACGGGGACGTTCCGATTCCCTTCCGCCGACCTGGACGCCTTCAAGGCGCAGGCCCGCCAGCTGGCTGGGGCGGAAGTGAAGGAAGTCAGCACCATCACCTACGTCATTTATTCCCGAGACCTTAGCCGTTTCGAGTTGGTCCTGACCCCCGACCCCCAGAAGGCGGACGCCATGGTCGGGGTCTGGGGTATGAAGCCTATCCGCTGAGTTCAGGGGAACCTTCCGCCTCGGCTTGCAGTCTCAGTCTGCACCCCTCAATTAGAGGGTCCCCCGATGTCTTTGCGACCGTTCACCCTGTCCGCCTTCTGTCTGCTGGCGTCAGCTTCTTGGCCCCTGCTGGCGGCAGATAATGCCCAGGCGGAGAAGGCCGTCGCCCTGCTGGACTCCCGTTGCTTCAAGTGCCACAGCCACTCCGCCGGCAAGAACAAGGGCGGCCTGGTTATGGATAGCTTGGCCGGACTTACCACCGGCGGCGACGGCGGCGCGGCCATCCTTCCTGGCGACCCAGCCAAGAGCCTCTTCCTTCAGAACATCCTCGAGACCGACCCGGAGAAGATGATGCCGCCTAAAGGCGATCGTCTGACGAAGGACGAAGTCACTCTCCTCCAAGACTGGGTTAAATCCGGTGCGACCTGGCCGAAGAGCCGCACCAAGGCGCCCGTCGCCGGCCGCTATCTCCCCGGCACCATCGGCGCTAAGGAAAAAGGCTGGTGGGCCTACCAAGCCGTCAAGCCCCCCCGAACTTCCCGCCGGCAAGTCCGCCCATCCGATCGATCGCTTCATCGACGCGCGACTTGCCAAGGAAGGCCTGACGCCCTCCGCCGAAGCCGACCGGACCGTCCTGATCCGCCGCGTCACGTTTGACGCCACCGGCCTCCCGCCGACGCCTGAAGACGTCGCCGCCTTCGTCAAGTCCGCCGACCCGCTCGCTTACGAGAAACTCGTCGACCGCCTGTTGGCTTCACCTGCCTATGGCCAGCGCATGGCCCGCGCGTGGCTCGACCTCGTGCGCTACGCCGACAGCGACGGCTTCCGCATCGACGACTTCCGCCCGACCGCCTGGCGCTACCGCGACTACGTCATCAAGGCCTACAACGACAACAAGCCCTACGAC
>CAIVYX010000333.1 GCA_903910245.1 uncultured Opitutia bacterium
ACGAGACTCGAACTCGCGACCTCCGCAGTGACAGTGCGGCGCTCTAACCAACTGAGCTACCACCCCGGTAGCCAAAAGGAAGGGTAAGAAAGGTTTCCGGGAGGGGGTCTGTCAAACGGAAAACCGACCCAAATTAGCCCCTAACTTGACCCTGGCCGACGATTTCGAACTTCCAGGTGGTCAATTCACGAATCCCCATGGGGCCGCGGGCGTGCAAGCGGTCGGTGGAGATGCCGACTTCGGCCCCGAAGCCGAACTCGCCACCGTCCGTGAAGCGGGTGCTGGCATTCCAGTAGACACAGGCGCTGTCGATCTGGGCGAGGAAGGAGCGGGCGGCGGACTCGTCGGCCGTGATGATGGCATCGGAGTGGTGCGAGCCGTAGTCTTCGACGTGGGCGACCGCCTCGGCAAGGCCAGCGACAACCTTCACATTGAGGATGAGGCCGAGGTGCTCGGTGCGGAAATCTTGTTCCGTCGCGGCCTTGGCGCCGGACATTAGTCGCTGTGACTTTGCACAGGCGCGGACCTCAGTCTGCTTCGCGGCGAGCGCGGCAGCCATCTTCGGGAGGAATTTCTCGGCGACGGTGGCGTCGACGAGCAAGGTCTCGAGGGCATTGCACGCGCTGGGGCGCTGGCACTTTGCGTTGAGCACGATCTGTTCGGCCATCGCGAGGTCGGCCTGCGCGTGGACGTAGACGTGGCAGATACCGGCGTCGTGCTTGATGACGGGGACCTTGGCGGAGTTGACTACCGCCTCGATGAGGCCAGGGCCGCCGCGGGGGATGATGATGTCGACGATGCCGCGGAGTGAACCGAGCGCGGGGACGGCTTCGCGGTCGGTGAAGGGCAGGAGCGTGACGGCTTCGGCGGGTAGGCCAGCGGCGCGCAGGCCGGTCGCGAAGGACTTCGACAGCGCGATATTCGTGTGGATCGCTTCGCTGCCGCCGCGGAGCACGCAACCGTTGCCGGACTTCAGGCAGAGGGCGGCGGCGTCGACGGTGACATTCGGGCGCGACTCGAAGATAATGGCGACGAGGCCAATCGGGACGCGGCGGCGGATGATGCGGAGGCCGTTGGGGCGGGTCCAATCCTCGGTGACTTCGCCGACGGGGTCGGGGAGTTTCGCGACCGCTTCGCAGGCGATAGCAATATCCTCAAGGCGGGCGTGGTCGAGGCGCAGGCGGTCGGTCATCGCGTCCGTGAGGCCCTTGGCCTGGGCGGCGGCGAGGTCCTTCGCGTTGGCTTCGAGAATGGCGGCTTCGTCGGCGCGGAGGGCCTGCGCGGCGGCACGCAGAGCGGCGTCGCGGACGGCGGACGGGGCGAGGGCGAGGGCGCGCGAGGCCTTCTTGGCCGTGCGGGCGATCTCCGTCACGCGCTGGAGGAGGTCGCTCATTTCTTCTTCAGCGAGAAGCGCGTGCCAATCTTCTGGCCCGCGGCGAGTTCGAGCAGGACGCCTTCGCGGCGACCGCTGGCGATAATCGTGTCGACGCCGCCTTCGGCTGCGATTTCGGCGGCGAGCAGTTTCGTGACCATCCCGCCGACGTTGCGTTCGGAACCGGCACCGCCGGCGAGGGCACGTACAGAGTCGTCGATCTTGCGGACGGAGGGAATGAGGTCACCGGAGCCATCGGATTTAGTCATCAGGCCGGGGATGCCGGAAAGAATAATCAGCAGGTCGGCGCCGACGAGGGCGGCGACGTGGGCCGAGAGGCGGTCATTATCACCGACCTTGATTTCCTCGTCGGCGATGGCGTCGTTCTCGTTGATGATCGGAATGAAGCGCTTGCGGGCGAGGAGGAGGTCGATCGTCGCGCGGGCGTTGCGGGTGCAGGCACGGCTGTCGAGGTCCCAGTAGGTGAGCAGCATCTGTGCGCCCAGCAGCTTATGGCGGCGGAGGTGCTTGCCGTATTCCGACATTAGCTCGGGCTGGCCAACGGTGGCGCAGGCCTGGAGCTCGCGGGCCTCCTTCGGGCGCTTCTCGAGGCTCATGGCGGTCATGCCCGCGGCGACAGCGCCGGAGGTCACCAAGACGACCTGGATGCCACGCTTATGCAGGCCGGCGACCTGATCGACGATACGACCGATCTGGACGCGGTCGACCTTGCCGTCCTTGCGGGTGAGGAGGCCGGAACCGAGCTTGATGACCCATCGTTTTGCCATGGCTTTGAGAGGTCGACCTTAGCCGAGGGAAAACGCCGTTGTCCAGCGTCAGAACACCGACCTCAGAACGAAGGCGGCTGCAGGCCCACGGCCAGCCAGCCTTTCGGGGCCAGGACACGACCTTGCGGGGTGCGCACGACGTAACCTTCCTGCACGAGGAACGGCTCATGGACTTCCTCGAGCGTGTGAGCGTCTTCGCCGATGGCGGCGCCGATACTGCTCAAGCCGACTGGTCCGCCGTTATGCTTCTCGGCCATCGCGCGAAGGAAGCGGTGATCCATGTCGTCGAGTCCGTGTTGATCGATCTCGAGGAGCTCGAGGGCGGCGGCGGTCACGGCGGCGTTCGCCTTACCGCCGGCGCGTTCGAGGGCGTAGTCGCGCGTGAAGCGCAGGAGGTTGTTGACGATGCGGGGCGTACCGCGGGCGCGGCGGGCAATCTCGTCGGCGCCGCCTTGGTCGATGTCGAGGCTGAGGAGGTCGGCGTTGCGGCGGACGATGCTGAGCAGCTGTTCGCGGGTGTAGTAGTCGAGGCGCGTCTGCAACGTGAAGCGGCTGCGCAACGGGGCGGTGAGTAGGCCCGTGCGGGTGGTTGCGCCGACAAGCGTGAACTTCGGTAGGTCAAGGCGCACGCTGCGGGCGTTAGGACCTTGATCGATCATGATGTCGATGCGGAAGTCCTCCATCGCCGAGTAGAGGAACTCTTCGACCGTCTTCGGGATGCGGTGGATCTCGTCGATGAAGAGTAGGTCGCCTTCTTGGAGGCTCGTGAGTAGGCCAGCGAGGTCGGAGGCTTTTTCAACGACCGGGCCGGAGGTCACGCGGATCGGGCGGCCCATCTCTTCGGCGAGGATCATCGCGAGGGTCGTCTTGCCGAGGCCGGGTGGGCCGTGGAGAAGGATGTGATCGAGCGTGCGGCCTTCGCGACGCGCGGCGCCGATCATCACGCGCAGGCGTTCGACTGTGCGCTGCTGGCCGACAAAGTCGTCGAGCTTCGGCGGGCGCAGGGCGGCGTCCAGCGAGCGGTTCGCACGCGACGCGGCTTCCTTGCCGGCGAGCGGCTGGGGGTCATCGGGCGAATCCTTGCGGGCCATGGAGCGCAAGGTGCGGGGTCAGGACGAATTGGCAACCCTCAGTCCTCCGCGAAGCCTTTCGGCAGGTCGGAGGCCGGGAGGCGTTCGACGTCCGCGCCCAGGGAGCGGAGGCGTTCCTCGAAGCGTTCGTAGCCGCGGTCGAGGTGGTAGAGGCGTTGGACCCAGGTCTCACCCTTGGCGACCAGCGCGGCGAGGATGAGGGCGGCGGAGGCGCGGAGATCGGAGGCCATGACCGGCGCGCCGGAAAGTGGGCGGTCGCCGTAAATCGCGGCCGTGGCGCCGTCGATGGCGATCTCGGCGCCCATGCGCTGGAGTTCGGCGGCGTGCATGAAGCGGGCCGGGTAAATCTTTTCGGTCACCGTGCTGCGTCCGTCGACGAGGAGCTGGAGGGCCATGAACTGCGCCTGCAGGTCGGTTGGGAAGCCCGGATAGGGTTCGGTGATGATTTCGACGGCGTGCGTCGGCTTGCCGTGGGCGCGGATGAAGTTGGGACCGGTCTCGACCTGGACGCCCGCTTCACGGAGCTTATCGAGGAAGGCTGTGAGGTGCGACGGGTCGCAGTGCGTCACCGTGACGTCGCCGCCTGTGATTGCGCCCGCGACAAGGTAGGTGCCGGCTTCGATGCGGTCGGCGATGACCGTGTGATCGCAGCCGTGGAGTGAAGTGACGCCTTCGACCTCGATGATGCCCGTGCCGTGGCCGCTGATTTTCGCGCCCATCTGGATGAGCATCGTGCAGAGGTCGACGACCTCCGGTTCGCGGGCGGCGCATTCAATGCGGGTGACGCCGGGCGTGAGGGTGGCGGCCATCACGATGTTGGCCGTACCGAGGACTGTGCTGCCCATCGGGCCGCCCATGAAGACCATGTCACCACGGGCGCGGGAGGCGTCGACTTGGACGAGGCCGGCTTCGACCGTGACGACGCAGCCGAGGGCTTCGAGGCCTTTCAGGTGAAGGTCGATGGGACGGGGTCCGATGACACAGCCGCCCGGGATGGCCATCTCCGCTTGGCGGAGGCGGCCGATGAGAGAGCCCAGTAGGCAGACCGATGCGCGCATCTTGCGAACGAGGTCGTAGGGCGTGCGGTGCGAGACCTGTTCGGCACGAATCGTCCAGACGCCGGGCTCCGGGTTAGCGACGATGGCGCCTTGGTGGCCGAGGATTTCGGCCATGTAGCGGACATCGCTGAGGTCGGGCACGTTGCGCAGCGTCACCGTCTCGCCCGTGAGGAGCGAAGCGGCGAGCAGGGGCAGCGAAGCGTTTTTCGAACCAGCGGCGCGGACCGTACCTTTCAGCACGTGACCACCGCGGATGCGCGCGACCTGGAGCATGGCGGGTAAAAGAAGCGGGGGCGCCGATTGGCGCCCCCGTTATGTTCAGCCTTCGCGAGGACCGTTGCGAGGACCGCGGTCGCCGCGGAATTCACCGCGACCTCCACGGGAGCCATCACGGGAACCCTCACGTCCGCCGCGGGAACCGCCGCGGAATTCACCGCGACCACGTCCGCCGCGCTGACCGCGATCGGAACGTTCGCCACGGTGTTCGCCGTGAGGTTGCTGGGTGCGGCCGGAAGGGACGAAGACGGCCTTATCAGGCACGCCGAACAGGGTGGCGAGCTTGCGCTTCAGCGAGGCCCAGAAGCCGATGGGGGCTTGGACTGGGATGACGACGGGCTCGATCTGGATGCGCGGACGGTCTTCACGACGCGGGCGGTCTTCACGACGAGGACCACGGTCGCCTTCGGAGCGGGGACCACGGTCGCCTTCGGAGCGGGGACCACGATCGCCTTCGGAGCGGGGACCAC
>CAIVYX010000334.1 GCA_903910245.1 uncultured Opitutia bacterium
GGGACTCGAACCCACGACATTCTGCGTGTAAAGCAGACGCTCTAACCAACTGAGCTATCCATCCAGAGGAAGGGTTGGTATAGGGAAGCCCCCCGCCTTTTGTCCACTATGAAAACCGCCCCGCGGGCTTGCCCCGGCCCCGTTAGCCCCGCAATCTGCGGGCAAATGGACTCTGTCCGCCGCCAACGCATCCTGGAAACGCTCCAGTCCCTCGCCCAGCCGGGCCTCGCCAAAGAGGGTCTTTTGGAGTGCATGCGGGTACTCGATGCAGAAGTGGCCGCCCCGGAATCGGGCCTGCCGGGCGACCTTGATCACTACCTACGCCGCCGCTCTTATGAAAAGGCGCTGGTCTTCCTCCAAGGCGGCACGCCGGGTGCGGGGACCTGCGGACGCGGCGCATGAGCGGCAATCCTTTCGATAAGCTGGATGGCCAGGACCTGCCGCCCGGGCCGCCCCCGAAGCCGGTCGTGCCCGCCGCCAAGGCTAAGCCGAAACTAGGCAAGGTGATCTTGCAATATGAACGCGCCGGCCGCGGCGGCAAGGAGGTCACGATCCTGAAGGGGCTTTGGATCGAGTCGCAGGAGATGCGCATGCGCGAGGCGCTGCTCAAGGAACTCAAGCGCGCCCTCGGCACTGGCGGCGCCCTCGAGGCCCGCGAGATCGTGCTGCAAGGCGACCGTCGCGACACGGCGAAGGCCTGGCTGCTGAAGGAAGGTTTCACGACCAACCTCTGATCCGCAAAACCACTCGCCTCCGGCTCTTGCGTCGGTAGGGTAGGGGGGTGCCCGACCTGCAGCCCAGTCTCATCCGCCTCGACGGCGACTTCGCGCCCCTTCGACGCGTCGTCGAGCTGCTGCGCGATGCGGGCGGACGGCCGTTCCTCGTTGGCGGTTGCGTGCGCGATGCGCTGATGCAGGTGCCGGTGCTTGATTTTGATATCGAGGTCTATGGCCTCGGCACACGGCAGGTCGAGGCGGCCCTGCGTAAGGGATTCGGTATCATCACGGTCGGCGCGGCCTTCGGCGTGACGAAGCTCAAGGACTTCCCGATCGATGTCTCGGTGCCCCGCCGCGAGAACCGCACGGGCGCCAAGCACACGGATTTCGACGTGCAGGCCGACCCGACGATGACGCCGAAGGATGCCGCAGAACGCCGCGACTTCACGCTCAACGCGATCATGTGGGATCCGTTCACGGGCGAGATCCTCGACCCGTGGGGCGGCGTGGCCGACCTTAAGGCACGTCAACTACGCCATGTCTCGGATAAGTTCGCCGAAGACCCGCTCCGCGTCCTCCGCGCGATGCAGTTCGCCGCGCGCTTCGAATTCTCGGTCGCCCCGGAAACAGTCGCGCTCTGCGCTTCGCTCTCGCAGGCCGACCTCCCGCCGGAGCGTCTGATGGAAGAGTGGACGAAGCTCATCCTGCGAGGTCGCAAGCCTTCAGTGGGCCTGGCTTTCCTGAAGGACTGCGGCTGGACGAAGTTCTACCCTGAACTCCACGCGATGATCGGCGTACCGCAGGATCCGGAATGGCATCCCGAGGGCGATGTCTGGAATCACTCTCTTGCGTGTCTCGACGCCTTTGCGGACATCCGCGTCGGAGACCGCGACGAAGACCTGATCATCGGACTCTCCGTACTTCTGCACGATATCGGCAAGGCGACCACGACGAAGAAAGAAGAGAAGGATGACCGCTGGCATGCCTACGGTCACGAAGAAGAAAGCTTCAACCTCGCCCCGCGTTTCCTCGCGCAGATCACGAACGAGAAGAAGCTCATCGACTCCGTCCTGCCCCTGGTGCGCTGGCACGGCCAGCCGTATTACCTCCACAAGGCAGGCGCCGGCGACGCTGCTGTCCGCCGCCTCGCCAACAAGGTCGTCCGTATCGACCGCCTCTGCCGCGTGGACCTCGCTGACCGCCGTGGCCGCGGCTCCGCCAGCATGCATGGCCCTTCGCCGCATGGCGAATGGCTGGCCGAGCGCGCGGCCGCCCTGCAGGTCGCCTCGACCGCCCCGAAGAAGATCGTCCTCGGTCGCCACCTCATCGCCATGGGCCACAAGCCCGCGGGCTGGTTCTCTCAGGTCCTCGACGAGGCCTTCGAAGCCCAGCTGGACGGCGTCTTCGGCGACGAAGCCGGCGGCCTCGCCTGGCTCACGGAACGCATGTCCAAGGGCGTTGTCTAATTTTACCATGTCGCAATCTACCGCTGGTGTCCCGGAACTCCTCGTCGGTCAGCCCGACTGGCATGCCGTGCTGGTCAAGGTGCTGGAGAACTTCGCCTGCGTCACGGGTACGATTCATCGCACCGATTCGTCCACGGGGCTGCTCATGCTGCTCACCCAGCATGGCATCCCGCCGCACGTGCTGCCGATGCTGCTGCCGAAGATCGACAATATCCCGTTCGGCAAGGGCATCGCTGGTTGCGCGGCGCAGCGCAAGGAAGCCGTCCAGCTCTGCAATCTTCAGGAGGACCTCGGTGGCGTCGCCAAGCCCGACGCTCAGAAGACGAACGTCCAAGGTGCTCTCGCCGTCCCGATTGTCGGCGCCGACGGCAAGGTCCTCGGCGTGCTCGGCATCGGCAAGATGCAGCCCTACGAATTCAATGACAGCGAGGTCGCGGAACTGAATTCCGTCGCGGTCTTGATTTCTGCGAGGCTGTGAGTCGTCTGCTTAGGTTCTGACGAAGAACTTAGAACAACGAACTAAGAACGCTGCTCTAACGCTCGTCCCGTCGGCGATCCCTTCTGCTTGAGGAGGCCCTCGGGCAGGCCGGCATAGACGAGCTTGCCGCCTTTTTCGCCGCCTTCGGGGCCGAGTTCCATCACCCAGTCCGCCGCGAGGATGACGTCGGCGTGGTGTTCGATCACGATGAGCGTCGCGCCCGCGTCGCGTAGGCGGCCGAGCAACGCGAGGAGTTTGGCGATGTCGTCCCAGTGCAATCCGGTCGTGGGTTCGTCGAGGACGTAGAGGCGACCGGAGTGATCGCGGCGTGCGAGCTCGGAGGCGAGCTTGAGACGCTGGGCTTCGCCCCCGGAGAGGGTGTTGGCGGCCTGGCCGAGTTTGAGGTAACCGAGACCGACCTCCGCGAGGGTGCGCAGTTTCTCGGCGAGCTTGGGCTGGGCGCGGAAGACTTCGGCGGCTTCGTTCACCGAGAGTCCGAGCGCATCGGCGATACTGAGTCCTTTGAAGCGTACCTCGAGGGTCTCGCGATTGAAACGTCGGCCGGCGCAGCTAGGACAGTCGACGAAGGTCTCGCCGAGGAACTGCATGTCGAGGGCGACGGAGCCTTCGCCGGAGCAGGTCTCGCAGCGGCCACCGCGCACGTTGAAGCTGAAGCGTCCGGGGCCGTAGCCACGGGCCTTGGCGAGCGGGAGCGCGGCCCAGAGCTCGCGCATGAGGTCCATGATGCTGGTGAAGGTCGCGGGATTCGAACGCGGGGTGCGGCCGATGGGCTCCTGGTCTACTGCGGTGAACGCGGTGATCTGCTCGAGTCCATCGATGCCGGCATGACGGCCGGGCACGAACTTGGCGCCGTTGATCTTACGCGCGGCCGCAGCGGAGAGGATGTCGATGGCGAGCGTGCTCTTGCCTGAGCCGGAGACGCCACAGACGACGGTGAGGCCGCCGATCGGGAACGAGGCGGTGACGTCCTTGAGGTTATTTTCGGTGGCGCCTTTGACGGTGAGCTGCGCCTTACCCGGAGCCTTGCGCTTCACGATGCCTTCCAGCGTGGCGCGTCCGGAGAGATAGGCGCCGGTGCGCGAAGTCGCGTGCTCAGCGCAGGCCTTGGGCGTGCCTTCGAAGACGATGCGTCCGCCATCGATGCCGGCGCCGGGGCCCATCTCGATCAGGTGGTCGGCCGCGAGCATCATATCGCGGTCATGTTCGACGACGAGGACCGTGTTGCCGAGGTCGCGCAGGCCGCGGATCGAACCGATGAGGCGTTGATGGTCGCTTGGGTGCAGACCGATGCTGGGTTCGTCGAGGACATAGGTCACGCCGACGAGTCCGAGGCCGAGCTGCGTGGCGAGGCGGACGCGCTGGGCTTCGCCGCCGGAGAGCGAACTGCACTCGCGGTCGAGGGTGAGGTAGTTGAGGCCAGCGTCATTCAGGAACGCCAGACGTTGCTCAAGCCCGCGACGGGCTTCCTCGGCAGGCATGACGCCGGGATGCGTGGCGAGCTGCTTCGTGAATTCCAGCGCGGCCGGGATCGTCATCGCCAGGAACTCGGCCATGGTCTTGCCGTTCAGGCGCAACGAAAGGGCAGTGGGGGAGAGGCGGCGGCCTTGGCAGCCGGCGCAGACGGAGCCGGCCTGAAATTGCAGCAGGCGTTGGCGGAGCGATTCGCCGGTGGTGGTACGGTAGGCGTGTTCGAGTTCGGTGAACATGCCGGTCCAGACGGTCTCGACGAGTTTGCGGCCCTTGGGCGGCGGGAGCAGGAACTTGCGCTTCGGATCGCCGTGGAGCAGCAACTCACGCACGGCCTTGGGCAGGTCGCGCCAAGGGGTCTTGAGGTCGAACGGCACCTGCTCGGCAAGCGCACGGGTGATGGCGTTGCGACGGATGAGCGTCTTGCGCGTGGCGCACTTCCAAGGCTTCACGACGCCGTCGTGGATCGACAGCGACTCGTCGCGGATGGAGAGGCTTTCCTGGAAGCGCATCTGGCGGCCGAGACCACCGCAATCGGGGCAGGCGCCTTCCGGATGGTTGTGCGACAGCGCGCGCGGGCTGATGGGCTCGTAAGTCTCTCCGCAATGCTCGCAGGCGAGATGGAGCGAGAGCACATGCTCTTCCCAGCGTCCGTCTTTTTCTGCCAGCACGCTCGCGCGGTGGCGACCTTCGCGAAAGGCGAGTTCGAGCGAGTCGGCGAGGCGGCTGCGCTGGTCAGGGCCGGCGACGATGCGGTCGACCACGACGTCGAGCTGCTTGGCTTCGCGCCCGGACAGGAGGCCGGCGGCTTCTTCGAGGGTGGCGACGGTGCCGTCGACGCGTACGCGGGAGAAGCCACGGCGGCCAAGGTCGGCGGTGGCTTCGAGGAGGACGGAAGGGCGGTCCTTAGCGACGGGGGCCACGACCATCAGGCGGGTGCCGGCGGGGATGCCTTCGAGGGCGAGCAGGTTGTCGTCGAGCGAGCGGCGGCGGACCGGCTGGCCGTCCTTGAGGCAGCGGCGGTCGCCGGCGATGATCCAGAGGGGGCGGGCGTGGTCGGCGATCTCAGTCAGCGTGGCGACCGTCGAGCGGGGGCTGGTGTTGCCGCCGGTTCGCTGGGCGATGGCGATGACGGGGGAGAGGCCCCGGATGAAGTCCACGTCAGGCCGGGGGGCTGAATCCAGCATGCCACGGGCCTTGGCAGAGAGGGATTCAAGGTATTGGCGGCTCCCTTCGGCATGCAGGGTGTCGAAGGCTAAGGAGGATTTTCCCGATCCACTGACCCCCGTGATGACGGTCAGCTGATAACGGGGGATGGTCAGTTCCACATCCTTGAGGTTGTGGGTGCGGGCTCCCTTGATGTGGATGGGCGGGTTCAGATGGCCGACGATAGCCCGTCCGCCCTCGGGGAGAAGGCGGAAGTGGGCGGCCGTTAATAAGTCGTCCCTTAATCCGCTTTTACCTCTTTCGGCAAAGTGTCAGCCTGCAGGGA
>CAIVYX010000335.1 GCA_903910245.1 uncultured Opitutia bacterium
ATCGCACGCTTGGCGATGACGGAAGCCTCGTCGGCAATACGCTCGATATCATGGCCGATATCGCGGACGGCGAGCAGCAGACGGACATCGCTACCCATGGGACCGAAGAGCGTCAGGTAGCGCATGATTTCGCGGTCGACGCGCTTCTCGAGCTCATCGACGCGATCGTCCATGCCGCGGACCTGCAGGGCCAAAGAATCGTCGCCGGTCTCGACGGCGCGGAGCACCAGGCGGGACATATCGAGCGAGCGCTCGCCCATCAGGATGAGGTCGTCCCGGAGTTGGCGGAGTTCGTCGTGGAAGAAGCGTTGCATAAAGATAGTTGGGAAAAGTTCAGCCGAAACGGCCCGAGATGTAGGCCTCGGTCTGGGCCTGCGACGGGTTCATGAAGATCTTCTCGGTGGTATCGTATTCGATTTGCTTGCCGAGGTAGAAGAAGGCCGTGCGGTCAGAGACGCGGGCCGCCTGCTGCATGGAGTGGGTCACGATTACGATTGTGAACTGGTCCTTGAGTTCGTGGATGAGCTCTTCGATCTTGCCGGTGGCGATTGGGTCGAGGGCCGAGCACGGCTCGTCCATCAGCAGAATCTCCGGGCGGTTAGCGATGGCGCGCGCGATGCAGAGACGCTGCATCTGGCCGCCAGAAAGGCCGAGGGCGCTATCATCGAGGCGGTCCTTCACTTCATCCCAAAGAGCGGCTTTACGGAGCGAGGTCTCGCAGGCTTCCTCGAGGACGGCACGGTCGCGGACGCCGACCACGCGAAGGGCGTAGACGACATTCTCGAAGACGGACTTAGGGAATGGGTTGGATTTCTGAAAGACCATACCCACGCGGCGGCGAAGGGAGATGACTTCGAGGCCGGCGTCATAGATCGAACGACCAGAGATGGTGATGTCTCCCTCATGACGGACGTCGTCGACGAGGTCGTTCATCCGGTTCAGATTGCGGAGCAGCGTGGACTTTCCGCAACCGGAAGGACCGATGAAGGCGACCACCTGGCGCTCCGGGATGTCGAGGGAGATGGCGTCGAGGGCCTTCTTTTGACCATACCAGAAGCCGTAGTCCCGGATGCTGATATAGTCCTTGCGGCCTTCGCGTTCGGTGGCGGGTCGGACCTTGATGCGTGAGGAGGAGGGAGGATTCATGATTTCGGGCATGAGGTAGTTTGTTTTTAGAAGGAGGCTCCCTTGAAGCGAGCGCGAAGGCGGTTGCGGATCCAGATTGCGCCGATGTTCAGGCAGACGACCAGGACGATGAGCAGGAGTGTGGTCGCAAAGACCATCGGGCGGGCGGCATCTGAGTCAGGCGACTGGAAGCCAAGGTCATACACGTGGAAGCCCAAGTGCATGAACTTGCGGTCCATGTGCAGGAACGGGGCGGAACCGTCGAAAGGAAGCGTCGGGGCGAGCTTAACGACGCCGACCAGCATCAGGGGAGCGACCTCCCCGGCCCCACGGGCCATGGCGAGGATGACGCCGGTCAGGATGCCAGGAGCGGAAGCGGGCAGCAGAATGTCGCGAATCGTCTGCCACTTCGAGGCGCCCGTGGCGAGGGAAGCTTCGCGCATACCGCGCGGTACGGCCGCCAGGGCTTCCTCCGTAGCGACGATGACCACAGGGAGTGTCATCAGGGCGAGCGTGAGGGAGCACCAGAGGAGGCCGCCCGTTCCGAAGACCGGCGTATTGTTGTTATATTTCAGCTGGTCAGCGAAGAAGAGCTGGTCGATCGAACCGCCGAGGACGTAGACGAAGAAGCCGAGGCCGAAGACGCCGAAGACGATGGAGGGGACCCCTGCGAGGTTATTGACGCTGATGCGCACGATGCGCAGGACGGGACCATTCTGCGCGTATTCGCGAAGATAGATGGCGGTGATCACGCCGAAGGGCGTGACCATCAGACTCATAAACACCGTCATCACCAGCGTACCGAAGATGGCCGGCATGAGGCCGCCCTCGGTGTTGGCCTCGCGGGGTTCGTCGAAAATGAACTCACCAAGACGGGAGAAAAAGAGCTGCACGCGGCCCCAGGTGTCGAGGCGGTTAGGGAACCAGGCGCGAATGACTTGGGTAAGCGGGACGACGACTTCACGGCCGGCGGCGTCCTTGGAGACGAGCGAGGCCACGGCCCCACCCTCGACGACCTTCTTGGCTTCGGCCTGCAGGCTTGCGAAACGTACTTCCAGTCCGGCGATCTGACGGCGGCGATCGGCAATCTCGGCGGCCAGCTTGAGGTCTTCGGCACGACGTAAGGCCACGCGGGCTTTATCCATCTCTTCATTCACATCGCCGATACGATGGCGGGTGATTTCAACGAGCTTCTCGCGGACGGCGGAAGCCGCGGCGACTTCGGCCTGGAAAGCGGGCTCGAAGGCGGAGTCGGTGATGGCGATCAGCTTACCGTCAGACTTGCGAAGAGATAGCGGGCGAACGAAGGCTGGGCCGTTCTCGACACGCTCGAGGCCGAGGACGTCGGCGGGAAAGCTCTCGGACTTGATCTTGGCTTCGTCGACCCAGAGGTAGGAATTTCCGTTCAGTTCGCGAAGGCCGACCTGATACTGGAGCTCGTAGCGGGGGTGGTCGGCGGGCGAGCCGGCACGGATGCGGCGCTGGGCGAGCTGACCGATGATGGTGCGACCGTCGTCGACGAGGGCAACCGGTACCTTCGGCGCCCAGAAGACCGTGACACCGTTCATGACGACCAAGGAAAGTAGCCCGATGACCATACCTAGGCCGATGATGAGTCCTAGTCCAGTGAACCAGACCCAGCCTTCGCCGCGGGGAGTACTGCTATCAGAAGATTTATCCATGTTCAGACGACTTTGTAGCGCTCACGCAGGCGCTGGCGGAGGATTTCCGCAAGGGTGTTGATCACGAAGGTGAGCAGGAAGAGGCAGCAGGCGCCGAGGAACAAGGCGCGGTAGTGGGTGTGGCCAGCGGCGGCCTCAGGTAGTTCGACCGCAATGTTGGCCGAGAGCGTGCGCATACCGCTGAAGGGGTTGGCTTCCATGACAGCAGTATTTCCCGTGGCCATCACGACGATCATGGTCTCACCGATGGCGCGGCCGAAACCGATCATGACACCAGAGACGATGCCCGAGATGGCTGTCGGGACCACCACACTCCAGACGGTCTGCCAGCGGCTGGCGCCGAGGGCGAGGGAGCCGGAGATCAGGGAGTTTGGGACGTTGGAAAGGGAGTCTTCGGCGATCGTGAAGACGATCGGGATGACCGCGAAGCCCATCACGAAACCGACCACGAGGGAGTTACGGGAGTCGTAGGTCTCGCCGGTAGTCTGGCGCCACCACTCGCGGAAGTCGGCAATCGGCAGGCCGCTCGCGGTATCCTTGACGGTGAAGAAGGCGGCTTCGACGGCCGGACCAGCCTGCCAGGCGAAGTAGGCACAGAGCGCGAGGAACGGCAACAGCCAGAGGAACTCCATGCCGGGCTTGACCTGGCGGCGAACCGGCTGCGGGAGCACGGACCAAAGGAAGCCGGCAAACAGGGCTGCGGGGGCAAGGATGCCGACGGCGCAGAAAAGCGAGATCAGCCGAGGGTCGACGAGCGGGGCGAGCCAGAGGCCGGCAAGGAAGCCAAGGACCACAGACGGCAGCGAGGCCATGATCTCCATGACGGGCTTCACGACATTGCGGTATTCCGGGCGAAGGAACTGCGAGACGTAGATCGCCGCGGTCAGCGCGATCGGGAGGGCGAAGAGCAGTGCAAAGATGGTGCCCTTGGCCGTACCGTATAAGAGAGGGATGAGGGAATACTTCGCTTCGAACTCATCGGAGCCTGCGCTCGACTGCCAGGTGTAATCCGGACCACTGGCGCCTTCATACCAGATCTTACCGAAGAAAGCGTCCCAGGAAGACTCCGGGTGATGGTCGACGATGCTCCAGCGATGAAGCTTACCGTCGGCTGAAAGCGCGGTGAAGCGGTCGTAGTTTCCCGCAAAAGCGACTTGGCGTATCGTTCCGGCCGGCGCGTCGCCTTCCCAGCGAAGCGTGCCAGTGGTCATGTTGCGGAGCTGCAGTTTACCTCCGGCGACCGCGATGTAGCACTTATTTCCCTCAGCGGCGTAAACCCCTTCGCCGGCGCCGGCAAGAACCTCTCCGTCATGGATTTTACCCCAGCGGCGCAGACTCTTACCGTCCGGTTGGAGCTGCGGATACATCGACCAGACCTGCTGTTCGCCCGCACGGCTCACGAAGACCACGGAAACATTGCCGAAGATCAGCCCAGAGGATGCCACCGCTGTATCCTTCGAATCCTTGAAGGGCACAAACGATTGCAGAAAAGTGAAAGCCGTGCCGTCGTCGGCGTAGGTACGCACCTCGCCGGACTTCCCGACGATGATGAGCGACTCGGCCGTGGAAGGGAGGAGCACCTGTTCCACCGAGTTCACCTCGGCCGCGACCACAAAGGGAGCGCTGACGGTGACCTTAGCCTTGCCTCCGAGGCCTTTGCGTTCAGTCAGACGGACGGCGGTGAGGAGCGGCTTGCCGGCCGATTCTTGGCGAACGAGGAGCAGGCGGGATTGCGCTCCCTTGGCATTCCAGACGTCTACGCAAGGTAAGCCTGGCTTACCGATTGCAATCGGCTCGAGGGCGGTGACGGACGGTTCGACGGCCCTCTTGCCAGCGGCGTCGAAGGTCGAACGATAGGCAATGCGGATTTCTTGAACCGAACCGTCGGAAAGGCCGAAGAAGACAAGGCCGGAGCGGGGATAACTCCGGACCGCGGTGACGCGACGATCTCCGAGCGTGGGCGACCATTCGAGGAGCTTCGAACCATCCTTGGCCCGCTGGAAGATCACCTTGCCGTCCGACTGGACGACAAAGGGGAAGTCGCCGTATTCATCTTCGCCGAAGGCGACGGCGGCGGCCGGGACACTGAGGGCGCCCACCGGGGCTACCTTGGCACCGGTGAAGAGCGGGAAGACCTGGTAGATCAGGAAGGCCAGCATCCCGAAGACCGCGAGCACCACGCCGACCCCGCCGATGCGGATGAGGCGACCCATCCACCGATCGGCGGCCAAGGTCATAGGACTTACCGTAAAACGCGATTCCGGCGCAGGCGCAGGAGCGGGCTTTTTGTCGGACATATCCATCGGGTTACGGTCTGGTGTCTTGGGCTCTAATAAAGGGCAAGGCGGGGAGACCCCGCCTTGGGAGGACCCGAGACCGTACCGTCGCGCTTTTCAGACCGACCCCGGAGGGCGTGGTGGCGACGGTACGATTTCGAGACCAAACTTATTCGGCGCTGTAGTACTTGAGGGAGGCGCGACCTTCGGCAGAAACTTCAGGAGGCAGCGGGAAGTAGCCGTCTTTGATCGTGATTTCCTGGCCCTGCTTGGAGAGGACGAAGGTGATGAACTCGCTGGTGAGCTTGTCCATGTCCTTGGAAGGAGCCTTGGTCACGTAGACGTAC
>CAIVYX010000336.1 GCA_903910245.1 uncultured Opitutia bacterium
GTTTCGGCCAGCAAGTTATGGTGCTCGCCGGGGGTGTCTTGGAAGGAGGTCGTCGTGAGGAGGATGCGAGGCTTCGTCATGGGAATATTCTCTTCAATTACTGGCTTTACGGTGGGGTTCCGTCAACAGGACTTCTGGGGTGGACTTACCCGAAAATCGGCGTTTGTGTTGGCCAACACCCCCTTATGACCGAAGCCTTAGGAAAAATCGGTAACAAGCGCTGGATTATCTGCGCGCTGCTGTTCTTCGCCGCCACAATCAACTATATCGACCGTCAGGTCATTGGTTTGCTCAAGGGCACCCTGGAAAAGGAATTTAATTGGGATGAACGGACCTACGCGGCCATCGTCTTCAGCTTCCAGTTCGCCTACGCCATCGGCATGGTGCTCTCGGGTCGCATCATCGATCGCATCGGCATCAAGAATGGCTTCATTATCTTTGTCGGGCTCTGGAGCCTGGCGGCCATGGGGCACGGTTTTGCGCACCTCCTTCCGTCCTTCAGCCTCCCTTGGATGCAGATCGATGCAAAGACCGGCTTCGCTTGGGTGACCCTTACGGGTGCCGCCGCCGGCTTCGCTTTGATGCGATTCCTGCTCGGCCTCGGCGAGGCGGGTAATTTCCCGGCCTCGATCAAGGCCACCGCCGAATGGTTCCCCAAGAAGGAGCGTGCTTTCGCGACGGGTATCTTCAACTCCGGCACCAACATCGGTGCCCTGGGTGCCCCGCTCATCGTGCCTTGGGTCGCCGTGACTTGGGGTTGGGAGTGGGCCTTCATCATCACTGGTGGCATTGGCTTCGTCTGGGTCGTCTGGTGGGCAATCGCCTACCATACCCCGCGCGAACACCCGACCATCACCCAGGCCGAACTCGCCCACATCGAATCCGATCCGCCCGATGAGCAGGGCAAGGTCAGTTGGTTCAGTCTCTTTAAGTTCCGCCAGACCTGGGCCTTCGCGATCGGCAAGTTTATGACCGACCCGGTCTGGTGGCTCTATCTCTTCTGGATTCCGGGCTTCCTGCAGAAGCAACACGGCGTCGACCTGAAGAACATCGGTCTTCCGCTTGTCGTAATCTACCTGATTGCCGACGTCGGCAGCATAGGTGGTGGCTGGCTTTCTGGTCGCCTGATTAAGGCCGGCTGGTCCGTCAACGCCGCCCGCAAGACTGCGATGGGCATCTGCGCAGTCAGCGTGATCCCGATCGTCTTCGTCAACGACGTTGGCATGTGGCCCGCGGTCTTGCTCGTCTCTCTCGCCGCAGCCGCCCACCAGGGCTGGTCGGCCAACATCTTCACCTTGGCTTCCGACATGTTCCCCCGCAAGGCCGTCGGCTCAGTCGTCGGTATCGGCGGCATGGCTGGCGCGGTGGGCGGCATGCTGCTCGCTCTCGTGGTCGGCGAAGTGCTCCATCGTACGGGCTCCTACGCGATTCTCTGGTTCATCGCGGGTTCGGCCTACCTCATCGGTCTTCTGATCATCCACGTGCTCGTCCCACGCCTCGAGCCGGTGAAGATGGAAGACATCGCCGAAGTCGAGGCCAAGTAAGCCTCGTTAAGGTGGTAAAAGAAAAGGGCCCCGTGACGGGGCCCTTTTTATTGACGTGGTGCGCGGCGCTCAGCCGGCGACGACGATGTTCACCAGCTTGCCCGGCACGACGATCTCCTTCACGACGGGCTTGCCGTCGGTGAACTTAATCACGTCGGCGTTGGCCTTGGCCAGGGCGAGCAGGGCGTCCTTGGAGATATCCTTGGCGACCTTGGCGGTGGCTCGCACCTTGCCGTTCACCTGGAAGATAACTTCGACGGTCGTCTCGATGAGCTTGGAGGCGTCGAGCTTAGGCCAACCGCCTGCGGTGACGTTCTCATTGTGACCAAGGCGGGACCAAATCTCTTCGCACACATGCGGGGCGAACGGCGCGGCGAGGCGCACGAAGTCCTCGACGGTCGCACGGCGCAATGCCGGGGACTTCTCCGCGACGTTCATGAGGATCATCATCTGTGAGATGGCGGTGTTGAACTGGAGCGTCTCGATGTCCTTCTCGACCTTCTGGATGGTCCGGTGGAGTTCGCGGACGAGCTCTTCGGATTCGGCGCCGTCGGCGCTGATCTTCGTCGAGACCTTGCCGGTGGTCTCGTCGACGGCCAAGCGCCAAAGGCGACGGAGGAAGCGGGTGATGCCGATGATGCCGTCGGAATTCCAAGGCTTGGAGGCCTCGAGCGGTCCGAGGAACATCAGGTACATGCGGAGCGCATCGGCGCCGTGGTCCTTGACGATGGAATCGGGGTTCACGACGTTGCCGCGGCTCTTGGACATTTTCTCGCCGTCCTCGCCCATGATGAGGCCCTGGTGGAAGAGTTTCTTGAACGGTTCGGCGGTCGGCAGGACGCCGATCTCGTAAAGGAAGCGGTGCCAGAAGCGTGCATAGAGCAGGTGGAGCACGGCATGCTCGGCGCCGCCGATATAGAAGTCGGGGCAGCCCCAGTA
>CAIVYX010000337.1 GCA_903910245.1 uncultured Opitutia bacterium
CCTTCGCGGATGGCCTTGATGATCGGGATGCCGCCGGCGACGCTGGCTTCGAAGAGGAACTGGCCGCCATGCTTGCGGACGGCCTGGAAGATCTCGGGGCCATGCTCGCAGAGCAGGGCCTTGTTGGCGGAGACGACAACCTTACCGAGGCGCAGGGCACGGAGGGTGAGCTCGCGGGCCTTGGTGGTGCCGCCGATCAGTTCGCAGACCACGTGGACCTTCGGGTCGTCGATGATCTCGTTGGGATTAGCGGTCAGTTTTGAGGCCGGAATCTTGACCGTGCGCTTCTTCTTTAGGTCGCGGACGGAGGCCTTACGGAGGTCAAGCTTCACGCCGAGGCGCGATTCGAGGTCGGCCTGTTTGTCATGCAGGTGCTTCCAGACGCCTTGGCCGACGGTGCCGAAGCCGAGGATGCCGATGCCGATGGTGCGAGGAGCGGTCATTGCGAAAAGGTCAGGCTTTTTTGACGAAGCGGTTCTCGGTGCCGGAAAGCAGGCGACCGATGTTGGAACGATGCGTCCAGACGTTGAAGGCGGCGATCGCCGCGGCGAACCAGAACTGCGGCTGGCCGAAGGTCAGCGAGGTGAAGAGGGGGAGGAGCCAGCAGCTGAGCGGCAAGGACACGCCGAGAGCAATCGAGGCTAAGGAGACATAACGGGAGAGCAGGAAGGCGACACCCCAGATCGCGGCGCCGATGAGAATCGGCACGGGCAGGAGGACGACCAGGCCGCCGATGGTGGAGGCCACGCCCTTGCCGCCCTTGAACTTCAGGAAACAGGAGAAGCAATGACCGAGCAGCGTGCCGACGAAGCCAGCGACGCAGACCACGAAGAAGAGGTCGTTGATCGCGGGCTGTTTCGGGTCGATGCTGAGGAAGAGGTAAGGCAGGCCGGCACCGACGAAGCCTTTGAGGACATCGAGGGCAAAGACGAGGTTGCCCGGACCTTTGCCGAGCACGCGCTTAACGTTCGTGGCGCCGGGGTTTCCTGAGCCTTCCTTCAGGATGTCGACACCATGCTTCTTCGCCACGAGCACGGCGAAGTTGACGGAACCGAGGAGGTAGCCGAGCAGGGCGAAGATTCCGATGGCCGCGAACATCGCTTAGGCTTCAATCAGCTTGGCGCTGACGATCGCCGGATTGCGCAGGATCTCCGCGATGGCGGCGGCGCCCGGAGCGGTGTCGAGCTGATAGACGGCGAGGGCGTTGGAACCACCGGAACGGCTGAGGGCCATGTTGGCGATGTTCACGCGTTCCTTGGAGAGCAGGGTGCCGAGGGCGCCGATGATGCCGGGCTGGTCCTGATTCTCGATGAGGAGCAGTTTGCCTTCGGGGATGAACTCGAGGGTGCGCCCGTTGATTGAGACGATACGAGGGGACTGGGCCTTGCCGAGGACGGTGCCGGCGACGGAGACGGACTTGCCGCCCGCGAGTACGGCTTCGACGAGGATGAGTTCCTTGTAGTCGGCTTCGGCCGAAGAGCGGACGGTCTGGACCTCGACGCCGAGGGCCTTGAGTTTACCCGGGGCGTTCACGTCGGTGACGCCTTCGACGATACCGCGCAGGTAGCCGCGCTGGATGGCGCGAGCGATGGCGTTGGCGCCCTGATCAGAGCCAGTGCCGAAGGTGGTCAGGCGAAGGGATTCGATACGACCCGGAGCGGCGAGCTGACGCGCGATGGCACCGAGCTTCTGTGCGAGCGAGAGGAACGGCTTAATCGCGGCGAGCGTCTGCGAGTCGACGGAAGGCAGGTTGACCGCATTGGCGGGCGAGCCGCCGCCGAGTACGATGATGGCGGCTTCGGCGACTTCGACGCCGACGTTCTCCTGGGCTTCGGCCGTGGAAGCGCCGAGGTGCGGAGAGAGGTGGGCTTTCGGAAGGGAGCGGAGCGGGTGGTCCTTGGCGAGGGGCTCTTCGACGAATACGTCGAAACCGCAACCGCCGCAATGGCCGGACTTGAGAGCTTCCGCGAGGGCGAGCTCATCGACGATGCCGCCGCGGGCGCAGTTCACGATCTTTACGCCCTTCTTCATCTTGGCGAAAGCAGCTGCATCCACCATGCCTTCGGTCTCACCCTGCTTGCCCTTCTCGATGAGGGGCATGTGGACGGTGATGTAGTCGGAGAGAGCGAAGACTTCGTCGAGTGTCGCGATGGAGACTCCGAGGGCCTTGGCGCGGGCTTCGGTGAGATACGGATCGTAGGCGAGGACCTTCATGCCAAACGCGAGGGCGCGCTTGGAGACTTCGGCGCCGATGCGGCCGAGGCCGAGTACGCCGAGGGTCTTGCCGAAGAGTTCGGAGCCCGAGAGGGTTTTACGGTCCCACTTGCCTTCGCGCATGGACTGGACGGCTTCCGGCACCGGGCGGGCGAGGCAGAGCAGGTGGGTGAAGGTGAGCTCGGCGGTCGCGACGGTGTTGCCCGAGGGGGTGTTCATCACGATGACGCCGCGTTCGGTGGCAGCTTCGACGTCGATGTTGTCGACGCCTACGCCGGCGCGGCCGACGCAGACGAGCCGCTGGGCCGCGGCGAGGACTTCGCGGGTGATTTGGGTCTCGGAGCGGACCAGGATGGCGTCCACGTCCGCGACAAGGGTCAGGACCTGCTCAGGGGTGGATCCGTAGGCTTCGACGACCTCATAGCCCGGCTGGGCTTTGAGGAGGGCGACTCCGGTGGGCGAGATCTTGTCGGCGACGAGTACCTTGGGCATGGCGATAGCG
>CAIVYX010000338.1 GCA_903910245.1 uncultured Opitutia bacterium
CTAGCGGGAACCGAGGTCGACCCCACAACGCTTGGCCCAGGCCATCCATGCGTCCGCGAGCTCCTTGAGCTTGGCGGGGTGCGCGGCGGCGAGGTCATGCTGCTCGGAGGGGTCCTTCGAAAGGTCGAACAACTGCCACGTGACGGGCGCGCTCTGGCGCTTTCCCCAGACGATCTTCCAATCGCCGAGGCGATAACCACGTGCGCCTTCATGCGCAGTCGGTATGCCGCGCTCCGGCGTCGCCTCGCCACGCAGGTCGGGCAGCAAGGATCGGCCGGAAACCGGACGGATAGGCTTCCCTGCCCTCTCTGCCGGATAAGTCGCGCCGGTGGCAGCCGCGATGGTCGGCAAAAGGTCCATGACATGCGTCGGGGAACGAATCCAAGTGGCCGACGGCTTCAGGGTCGCAGGCCAGGCGACGATGAGCGGCACACTGATGCCGCCTTCGTGGCAGAAGTGCTTGTATAGGTTGAGCGGCGTATTGCCGAGGTTGGCCCACGCGGAGCCATACGAGGAATGCGTCCCGGCTTGGCCCATGCCCGCCAAGGCCTCGCCGACATGGAGGTCGGTGCGACCCGCGCGCGAAGCACCGTCGAAACCAAACGGCCCCCATTCATAGCAGGCGCCGTTGTCGGAAGTGAACACGACGAGGGTGTTCGCGAGTTCGCCGTTCCGCTCAAGGTCGGCGAGGAGCCGCCCGACGCCTTGGTCGACGTGCTCGACCATCGCGGCGAAGGTGGCCATGCGGCGGGCGAGGTCTTCCCGACGATCGGCCGGCAGGCTGTCCCACGCGGGGTTCGGCTTACCGGAGTAACCGTTGGCGATGGCGTTATTCGCTTCGACGGGAACCATCGAGAGCGGCGGCAACACGGCGTCGGCGGCGACAAGCCCAAGGGCCTTCATGCGCGCGAAGCGTTCGGTGCGCAGGACATCCCAGCCTCGACGATACGTGACCATGTGCCGGTCGATTGATTCCTTCGGCGCCTGCACGGGGAAGTGCGGCGAAGAATGCGCGAGGTAGAGGAACCAAGGCTTGTCCTTGGTCGCACGCGCCTGGCGGAGGAACTCGAGGGCGTAATCGGTGAAGACGTCGGTGACGTAGAACTTGCCGGGCGCATAGGACAGCTCGGCGGGCGTGCCGGCGGGCAAGCGCGTGTAGGCGGCCGGATCCCATTGATCGTTTGAGTGTGCCTGCAGGCTCTTGTAGCCGAAATAGGCATCGAAGCCACGCTGGATCGGTCCGGGCGAACCCATGTGCCACTTGCCGACCATCCACGTGCTGTAGCCGGTCTGCTTCAGGAGTTCGGGGATGGTGATATTATTATCGAGGAGACGGCCGGTGTAGGCCGGGCCGCGCTTGGGCGAGGGCTTGGCGGTGACGAAGTCGCCGATGCCGGCCTCGTGCGGGTGGAGGCCGGTGAGGAGCGACGCGCGCGTGGGACAGCAGCGCGCGGAAGTGTACGTCTTCTCGAAGCGCGCGCCCGACTTCGCGAGGCGGTCGAGGTGCGGCGTGGGGATCTCGCCGCCGTAGCAGCCGAGGTCGGAATAGCCGAGGTCATCGGCCAGGATGACGAGCACGTTAGGACGACGTGGCTCGGCGGCCGCGAGGATGGCGGCGCCGACCAACAAGACCGCGGACGCCCAGGCCTTCATCGGGGCGCGAGGAGCTGCAGGCGCTTGCTGCGGTGGTCGGAATATTCCTTCAG
>CAIVYX010000339.1 GCA_903910245.1 uncultured Opitutia bacterium
ATGCGCACCAAGGGCTGGCGGATGGACTCCACACCGGACGATACCAACCCCGGACAGGTGGTCCGGCCAAAGATCTTCCTCGGTCGCGACTTCACCTTGCCAGAGGTCAAAAACCTCGACAACGGACGCTGACCGCTTCCTCCTACAAATATGGCCGAAACGAGTGAGAAGGGCGTCATCCGGGCACAGGCTCTGGCTAAGCATTACGACGCCAAGGTTGCCGTCCAGGACGTCAGCTTGTCGCTGCACGCGGGTGAGATTGTCGGTCTGCTCGGACCTAACGGCGCCGGTAAGACGACCACCTTCTACATGGTGGTCGGCCTGATTCCGGCCACTCATGGCCGCGTCTTCCTCGACGGACGTAACGTCACCGCCATGCCCATGTGGCAGCGCGCGCGCAATGGCGTTGGCTATCTTCCGCAGGAGGCTTCCATCTTCCGTAAGCTCACCGTCTGGGAAAACGTGATGGCCGTCGTCGAGACCCTGAACCTCAACGAGCGCGAACGCCGCGATCGCACCGCCCAGCAGCTCACCGAACTCGGCCTGGAGAAGCTGGCGCGCCAACCCGCCTTCACCCTTTCAGGTGGCGAACGTCGCCGGCTGGAGATTGCCCGCGCCCTCGCAACGAATCCGCGTTTCCTCCTGATGGACGAGCCCTTCAGCGGCGTCGACCCGATCTCGGTCGCCGAGGTCCAGTCGATTATTCGCAAGCTTAAGGCCCGTGGTATCGGTATCCTGATCACTGACCATAACGTACGCGAAACCCTTTCGATTGTGGATCGAGCCTATCTGATTCACCAAGGGCGCGTGCTTGTGTCTGGTACTCCCTCGGAGATCGTCAATAATCCCGAGAGCCGTCGCCACTACCTCGGCGAAAGCTTCAAACTCTGACGCCATGTACGAACCCGCTCCTGATACTCGCCCGGAATCCGTCTCCGTCCGCGAGTTCTTCGAATCCTTCAAGGACATGCTCCAGATGGAGCTCCTTGCCGGTGAACAGGGCCTCGATAACATGATCGCCGAGAAGTCGCTGAACCGTCCTGCCTTGGCGGTCACGGGCTACTTCAAGGAGTTTGCCAACAAGCGCCTCCAGCTCTTCGGCGCAGGTGAGATGGCCTATCTCTCCGACCAGACCGCACCCTTGCGCGAGAAGCTGCTGGACGACGTCTTTTCGCGGAAGATTCCAGCCGTGGTCGTCTCGCGCGGGCTGCCGGTGGATGACCTCCTGCTGCGTATCGCCAACCGCCATTGCGTGCCGCTCATCCGCACGCAGCTCAAGTCCAAGGACTTCTCGGCCGAGGCCACGGTGCTCCTCGAGGAGAAGTTCGCTCCGCGGACTAACCTTCACGCCACCTTGGTCGATATCAAGGGCGTCGGCGTGCTGCTTCGCGGCGCCTCCGGCGTCGGTAAGAGCGAATGCGCCCTAGCCCTCATCGAGCGTGGCCACTCCCTCGTCGCCGACGACTTCGTCATCGTGACGCTCATCGGCGACCGCGAGCTACAGGGTACTTCCAAGGAGCTCAATCGCGGTTACATGGAGTGTCGGGGCATCGGCATCATCAACGTCGCTTCGATCTTCGGCATCCGTTCCGTCCGCCGCGAGAAGCGCGTCGACCTTGTGGTCACCTTTGTACTCTGGCAGCCGGGCATGGACGAAGAACGTTCGGGCCTGGAGGTTGAGACCTTCGAGATCCTTGGCCGCAAGGTGCCGCACATGACGATCCCGGTTCGCCCGGGGCGTGACATGGCCCGCCTCGTCGAGGTCGCCGCCATGGTGCAGGCCCTGCGCGTGATGGGTCACGATTCCGCCAAGGAATTCAGCGACCGGCTCATCCAGTTCATGGCTAAGGATAAAAAGGGCGAGGCCTGAGGCCTTACTTCTTCTTACCGTCCCAGCGACAGTCGGCCATCACGCGGAGGCAGATTTCGCGGAGGTCGAATAGCGTCGACTCGATATCCTGTGCGGTTTCGGCGGCCGAGAGGCGCGCTCCGCTCGGGATACTCGCGGTCAGTCCGATCGAATAGTTGATGGCGGCCAGGGCACGCTTCATGTGCACGAGTGCGAGGGGCAGGTCGCCCGTGTCGGTGGCGTTGATCGCCATCACCATCTGGTGCTGCGCATCCCAGAAGGACAGCATGATGTTGGCCGAATCGACTGCGGTGATCTGCGGGCCGGCGACGGTACACAGGCGATGGAAAGAATGCGTGAGCTGCAGGCAGAGCGCACGGGACACTACGTAGACCGGGTGCTGGTGGATGCAGTAGGGTAGGTCGGGGCCTTCTTCGTCCGCGTCGTTCACTTCCTCTGGGCCGTCGCCGGGAGCCCAGTCCGCATTTTCCCAGCCCATGCGGCGGGCGCTGATGTCGAGACGGTCAGGGAGGTCCTTGACCTCGGTGTAGTAGGAAAGGAAGCGACCGACCTCGAGGTCGTTGCGCTGGAGGTAGCCAGCCCAGTCGGCTTCGCCCCAAGAGGCATTGCCGGAACCTTCGAAGTCGCCCTGGGGGTGGTCGCCATCGTCCATAGGGTCTATCATTAGGTGCTTTTCCCCCGTTGCAAACCCCTTGTGGCGAAAATGCCCTTGTCCCGCACGCCCTGAACGTGGCTAATCCGGCATGGCCACGGACCTTTCTGCCCTGACTGCCGCGCTGACGGCCGGACGCGACCTCGCTCCGGACGAAGCCGCTGCTGCGGCTTCGGCGATGGCGGACGCACAGGTCGCGGACGTGGCCAAGGAAGCCTTCTTGCTGGCGCTGGCGCTCAAGGGCGAGACCGCCGCCGAAGTCACCGGCTTCGCTAAGACCTACCGGGCGCTCGCGCGTCGCACTGATTTCGGTGACTGGCCGACGAAGGGCATCGATATCGTGGGCACGGGCGGCGACCGCTCCGGCAGTTTCAATATCTCGTCAGCGAGCGCGCTCATCGTGGCCGCCGACGGCGTGCCGGTGCTCAAACATGGTAACCGCTCGATCACTTCGAAGTCGGGTAGCGCAGATTTTCTGGCCGGACTCGGCGTGGTCCTCGAGGCCACGGACGGGCAGCTGCTCCGCGGCCTCGTTCACGCAAACTTCTGTTACCTCTACGCCCCGGCGTTCCATCCAGCCTTCAAGGCCGTCCTCGGGGTGCGTAAGAAGATCGCCGAAAGCGGCACGAAGACCGTCTTCAACGTCCTCGGCCCGCTCATCAATCCGGCTCAGCCAGCGCACATGGTTGTCGGCGTCTACGATGAACGCTGGGTCGAGCCGCTCGCGGCCACGCTTGGCGAACTCGGTGTGAAGCGCGGACTCGTGACGCATTCCCGCGCGGGCGGCGGTATGGATGAGATCACCACGGCCGGTGAAGTGCGTGTGCGCGGCTGCGGCGAACTCGCCTCTGTCGACGCCGTCTGGCTGCCCGGTGATTTCGGTTTCAAATCCTGCACGGTCGCTGACCTGCGCGGCGGTACGCCCGAAGAGAACATTGCGATGTTCAGCGACTTACTTGTTGGCGGAGTTTCCGACGGCCTTATGGACACGCTGTGCCTCAGCGCCGGTGCGTCGTTGTGGGTCGCGGGCAAGGCGACGGATCCGGCGGCAGGCGCCCAGCGGGCGCGCGAAATCATCCTCGGGGGCGAACTGCGCGAGGAAGCGCGTCGTCTGCGCGAGGCTTATCGGGCCGACTGATCATCCCGCAGTAACGCCAGGGTGCGCTCGGTCGCGCCACGGTTACCCTGATGCCAGGCCGCGCCGTTACGGCCCATCTCGTCGCGTTCCGCGGCGTCTTGGGCGAGCCGGGCGAGTTGGGCGGCCAGTTCGGACGCGTCCTTGGCCTTGATCGCCGCCTTCGCCTGTTCGAGTCCGCGGCAGATGTCGCGGAAGTTGGACATATGCGGTCCGTAGACGATGGCGACGCCAGCAGCGGCGCATTCGACGGGCGTCTGGCCACCTTCGTGCGGAGGGAGGCTCTTGCCGCAGAAAGCGAGGTCCGCCGCGCGGGTGAGGCGGCGGAGTTCGCCCGTGGTGTCAGCGAGGTGGATAATCGTGTCGGCGGGCGCCACGGCGCCGCCGGTGGATCGTTGGTGCCACGCGAGCCCGCTGGCGCTGGCTTCAGTGGCGACTTCGGCGCGGCGTTCGGAGTGACGCGGGACGAGCAGGAGACGCACATCGCGACCGTCGTCGCGCAGTTCGCGCACGCAGCGAATCAGCAAAGTCTCTTCACCTTTCCAGGTGGACGAGCCGAGCAGCACCACTGTGCGTGGGTCGGAGCCGAAGCCGAGTTCGGTGCGCAGCTGCGAACGTTCGTCGGTGGACATCGGCGCATCGCTGGCGACATCGAACTTGATGTTGCCCGTGAGCGTCGCGGTGAGCCCCAGTTCGCGGAACCGGCGCACATCCTCCTCGCTGCCCGCGGCAATCTTCCGGAAATGGCTGAGCACATACGCGGAGAGTTGGGGGAAACGCTGGTGGCGGGCGAAGGACTTGTCGGAGATGCGGCCGTTGATCAGGGTGGCGGGGACGCCGCGGGCTCGGGCCTGGGCGAGATGTTCGGGCCAGAGTTCGCCTTCGACGAGGATGACGGCGTCCGGACTGATGCGACGCCAGGCGAGGGCGCTGCAGGGCCAGAGGTCGGTCGGGAAGATGCCGATACGGTCGGCGACATCGGCGTAGCGATCTAGGGCCAGCCGGTAGCCCGTGCTGGTGGTGGTCGTTAGGATGATCTCGGCCGTGCCCGTGGCCTTGAGTTGGCGGAGCAGTGGGCCGATGGCCTCCATTTCACCCACCGAGACCGCCTGGATCCAATAACGGGACTTTCCGGGGATCTTAGGCCCTAGTTGCGGGAAAAAGCCCAGTCTTTGGCTGAAACCTGTGCCATAACCCCCGCGGCGTAGCATCCGCCAGATATAGTATGGGAGGGCCGGGATTAGCAGCAGCGGGAAGAGTATCCGGTAGGCCCAAGACATCGCGTTGCGCCGACCGTGCGGAGTGTGGGGTGGTCTGTCAGTTCCAAAGGAGCCTCTTTGGGCTGATTTTCCCGCTTGCACCAATCGAGCAGGGGTGTTTGAACCCACTTTCCTCGTTTGTAGCGACCGCAGATTGCTACGGACATAAAACCAAAAAACCAGTCAGTCCACCCTGATCCAATGTCCCCTCCTTCTGCAGGAAAAGGGATACGGAGCCAAAATATATGAACATCACAGTCAAAGACCTCCTCGATGCCGGCGTCCACTTCGGACACCAGACCCGTCGCTGGAATCCCCGCAGCCGTCCGTACATCTTCGACCACCGCAACGGTGTTTCGATTATCGACCTTGAGAAGACGCACGCGTGCCTCGTCGCCGCTGCCGCCTTCATCGAGGACACCGCCGCCAAGGGCAAGGAAGTGCTCTTCGTCGCCACCAAGCC
>CAIVYX010000340.1 GCA_903910245.1 uncultured Opitutia bacterium
CAGGCCATCGAAGACGCCCTCGTGCGCTATAACCGCCACGACGTCGCCAAGAGCCTCCTCTTCTCCCGCGGCAGCCTCGAGTCCGCCTCCGTGGGCCCCGTCTCCGTCACGACCCGCCTGATGCGCCGCAACGGCCAGGTGGTGCCGTGGATCCCCAGCAAGATCAGCAAAGCCGTCACCATGGCCTTCCTCTCGCTCGAGCAAGATCCCGCCCCCTCGGAGCGTGTCGCCTCCGGCGTCACCCGCCGTATCGCTGATCTCGGCCAGACGATCATCGGCATCGAGGAGGTCCAGGACCTCGTCCAGGAAGAGCTGATGCGCCAGGGCCACTACAAGGTCGCCCAGAACTACATCCTCTATCGCGCTTACCGTGCCCGCCGTCGCGAGGACCTCGCCGCCCAGCCGGCCATCGTCGACGACCGTCAGGAGTCGATGATTCTCGTCAAGAACGCCGATGGCACCACTTATCTCTGGAACGGCGAGGAACTGCGTAAGCGTATCGCCTTCGCCGCTGCCGGTCTCGAGCTCGTCCGCGCCCCTGAGCAGATCGAATCCGAACTGCGCCGCGGTCTCTTCAATGAGATCACCGAAGCCGACCTCCGCAAGACGATCGAGCTCAACGCGAAGAGCCTCGTCGAAGTCGACGCCGACTTCGCTAAGTTCGCCGCCCGCATCTGCCTCTCCTACATCTACGAGGAAGTCCTCGGCTGGAGCATCACCCGCGACGGCGTGTCCCAACTCAAGGAATTCCACCGCGCTCAGTTCGCCGCCTACATCGACCGTGGCATCGCGATCGGCCGCCTCTCGCCCGACCTCCGTAAGTACAACCTCGCTAAGCTCGCCGACGCCCTCGACCCGATGGCGGACCTCGACTTTGAGCTCCTCGGCGTGCAGACGATGTACGACCGTTACCTCATCATCGACAAGACGGTGAAGCCGGCCCGCCGCCTCGAGACGCCTCAGTTCTTCTGGATGCGCGTCGCCATGGGCCTCTTCCTTCGCGAAGAGAAGAGCCGCGAGGATTGGGTCATCCGCCTCCACTCACTGTACAAGTCCCGCCGCTTCTGCAGCTCGACCCCGACGCTCTTCAACTCGGGCACGCTCCACAGCCAGCTCTCGTCCTGCTACCTCTACCAGGTCAACGACACGATTGAGTCGATTATGATCCGTGGCATCGCGGAGAACGCCTTCCTCTCCAAGTGGGCCGGTGGCCTCGGCGGTTCCTGGACTTCCGTCCGTGGCACGGGTTCCTACATCAAGGGCACCAACGGCGAATCCCAGGGCATCATCCCGTTCCTCAAACTCCACAACGACCAGCTCGTCGCTGTTAACCAAGGCGGCAAGCGCCGCGGCTCCGGCTGCGCCTACCTCGAGACCTGGCACAACGATATCGAGGACTTCCTCGAGCTCCGCAAGAACACGGGCGACGACCGTCGCCGTACGCACGACATGAACACGGCGAACTGGATCCCCGACCTGTTCATGAAGCGCCTGAAGAACCGCCAGAACTGGACGCTCTTCCTTTCCAACGAGGCTCCGGACCTGCACGAGACCTTCGGCGCCGACTTCGAGAAGCGCTACGTCGCTTACGAAGCTCGCGCTAAGAAGGGCGAAATCTTCGGCAAGGAGATGCCGGCCATCGAACTCTGGAAGAAGATGCTCGGGATGATTTTCGAGACCGGCCACCCGTGGATCACTTTCAAGGACCCCTGCAACATCCGCTCCCCGCAGGACCACGTCGGCGTCATCCACTCGTCCAACCTCTGCACGGAGATCACGCTCAACACGAGCGCCGAGGAAACCGCCGTCTGTAACCTGGGCTCCGTCGTCCTCGACTCGCACCTCAAGGCCGATGGCAGCATCGACCATGCGATGCTCCGTGAGACCGTC
>CAIVYX010000341.1 GCA_903910245.1 uncultured Opitutia bacterium
CCCTTTAACAGGGGTGGGCAGACCTTTCGGGTTGCCTCCCCTTCGGTCAACGGTGAACATGACGGATACCAGTCCTTTGATGTCCAACCGCATCCACCAGAACGGTTTTGTGACCGTGGCGGCCGCCTCGCCGGCCCTCCGCCTGGGGGACCCTGCGGCCAACGCCACACTCATCATTCAGGCCTTGGAAAAAGCCGCCCAAGAGGGGGTGGAAATTGTCGTCCTCCCCGAACTCTGCCTGACCGGCTACAGCTGTGGCGACCTCTTCGGCCAACGGACCCTCCTTAACGGCGCGGTAAAGGCCCTGGGACAGGTTTGCGAGGCTACCGCCAAGCTTGGCCTCACCGCCCTCGTCGGCACCCCCCTGGAGGTCAATGGACGCCTCTTCAACGTGGCCGTAGCGGTCTCCCGCGGCAAAATCCTCGGGGTCGTCCCGAAGACCCATCTCCCGAACACGGGGGAATTCTACGAACAGCGCTGGTTCGCCTCGGCCCGGGTCGCCCCAGTCGCCGAAGTCGAACTGCTCGGCCAGAAAGTCCCTTTCGGTACCGACCTGCTTTTCCAAGCGACTGACATGCCTGACTGCATGCTCGGCATCGAGATCTGCGAAGATCTCTGGGCCGTGGAACCTCCGAGCGGCGCCCAGGCCCTCGCTGGCGCCACCCTGCTCTGCAATCTTTCCGCCAGCGACGAGCTCCTCACCAAGGCCGCCTACCGCCGCGACCTGGTGAAGTCGCAGTCCGCCCGCTGTCTCGCCGCCTACGTCTACGCCGCCGCCGGCGCCGGCGAATCGAGCACCGACATCGTCTACAGCGGCCACGGCCTCATCGCCGAGAATGGCGTCGTGCTCGGCGAGTCCGAGCGTTTCCGCTTCGACCTCGCTCTAATTGTCTCGCAGATCGACCTCGACCGCCTTGCGGCTGAACGCCGCCGCAACAGCACCTTCTTCGGTGCTCCCGTCGCCGTCCGACCGCGCGTCATCGGCTTTACCCTCGGCGTGCCGACGGGCCAGACGTCCAAGTTGCGCCGCCGTTACAGCCAGCACCCGTTTGTACCGTCCGATCCGCACCGCCGCGACGAGAACTGTCAGGAGATCTTCGCAATCCAGTCGACAGGCCTCGCTCGCCGCATCCGCCACACGGGGCTCAAGCACGTCGTCATCGGCGTCTCGGGCGGCCTCGATTCCACGCTCGCCCTCCTCGTCACACTTGAGGCGTTCAATCGCCTCGGTCTCGACCGCAAGGGCATCATCGGCCTCACCATGCCGGGACCTGGCACGTCGGCCCGCACGCGCGTCAACGCCATGCGCCTGATGGAGTCGCTCGGCATCACCGCCCGCGAAATCCCGATCAACGAAGCCGTTGAGCAGCACCTGCGCGACATCCAACATCCGGCCGGCAAGCACGACGTCACCTTCGAGAACGCCCAGGCCCGCGAACGCACGCAGATCCTGATGGACGTCGCCAACCAGAGCCACGGCTTCGTCGTCGGCACCGGCGACCTCTCCGAAGCCGCGCTGGGCTGGTGCACGTTCAACGCCGACCACATGTCGATGTACCACGTGAACATCGGCGTGCCAAAGACCTTGGTGAAGCACCTCGTCGGCTGGGCCGCGCACGCCCGCCACGTCGGCACCGAACGCACCATCCTTGAGGACATCGTGGCGACCCCAGTCAGCCCCGAGCTATTGCCACCGGGCGACGACGGCGAGATCGCCCAGCAAACGGAAATGCTGGTCGGCCCTTACGAACTCCACGATTTCTTCCTCTATCACATTATCCGCAACGGCTTCCGACCTTCGAAGGTCCTCTGGATCGCCGAGCACGCGTTTGCCGGGAAATATGACCAGACGGAGATCCGCCACTGGCTCCGTTCTTTCCTGAACCGCTTCTTCAGCCAGCAGTTCAAGCGCTCGGCCATGCCGGACGGCCCCAAGGTGGGCTCGCTGGCCCTGTCCCCCCGCGGCGATTGGCGCATGCCTTCCGACGCCGAGGCGACGGCGTGGCTTGCCGAACTGGGCTAAGCCTGCTTGATGGGAGGCGTGAGCCCTCCCGCGCAGACGCATCCCGCCGCCACCCAG
>CAIVYX010000342.1 GCA_903910245.1 uncultured Opitutia bacterium
AGTCGTCGAGATTCATGCTCAGGCGGGCGCGTCGATACTTCGCGATGGCTTCGAGCGGCTTACGTTCGGCGGGAGGCAAGGCGAGGAGCAGCTCCATCTGGTTCAGTGCATCCAGGCGCGAGACCGTCAGTGAGATCAGGTAGGCCTTGAAGGCGGGAGGGGTCCGATTGAGGGCGGCAATGTAGGTTTCGTCGGTGGGCGGGTTGCTCTGACGGTTCTTGATCAGCTGGTCACTTTCCTTCCAGTCGGTCACCTTGGTCACGGCCCAGAAGCCTTCCGCTGACTTCCATGCCTTCATCGTCGTGCGCCATCGGTATCGCTCCGGGTCCTCGACGTTCTCGAGATAAGCATGGTATTCGGCAATCGTCTGCGCGATGACGTCGGTATCCTTCTGGCCACGACGGCGCAGCGTCTTCGTCATCTCCTTGATCACCTCGGTGAGGATCAGGTCGCGCGTGGGTGCTTCCATCTCCTGGCGGTTGATGCGATCACCGAAGGCCGTCTTCATGTCGTTCATGAAATCTGAACGGAAATCACACAGTAGGCTCATGTCGCCGTAGGCGAGCACGACGCCGGCACTTCGACGGCCCCATACATAATTGTCGCCGTAGAGCCTATCATCTTTGCGCTCTTCGAGCTGGGCCGCGGTCGGTTCGTGGCTTCGACGATTCTGTACGCTGGGTTTTTTCTGCATCGCATCAGGCGAGGGGACGGTGGCCTGCGCGACTGGATCTGTCGCCTTGTCGACGACGTACGCGATGATGAGTGAAAGCCACAAGCAGGTGGCGATGACGGCGAGCGTGCGGAAAAATGGGCGGATCTTGAAGCTGAAGAAGGACATGAGGAGGAGGCGAAAGAGCAGGGTAGAGTTGTTATATAAAGTTCTAGACTGACATTTTGGTGGCGCGGGCGCAAGGGGCGTGGGGACGGTTTTTCAGGCATAAGTAAAATATGGTTACGGAGGGCGGAGGATTAGGCGGGCTCATCCCGGCGCGGAGGCTCCGGGATGAGCCCGTGGGGGGACTGCTGGCATGCTGGCAGGCTGCGAAGCAGAGCCAGCAAAAGGTAGGGGCGCGACGGTGTCGCGACCGTCGATGACCGAGCCGGTCATTCCGACCTAGCGACAGCGGACGCGTCGCCGACGCGTCCCTACCCATGTCAGGTGTTGGCGGGCGGGAATGCGCAGAGGCGGCTATGTCGTGACGCGGTCCCGACCCTACCCAATACAGAAGGGTTGTAAGGGGTGGGCGGTGGGGCAGGATGGCGGGCATACCCCCCACATACCATGCGTTCCTATGCCTGTTGGTTGATGCTGTCTGCTTCGTTGGTCACGAACCTGTCGGCGGCGGCCTTGAAAGCCGGGGCGGCGGTGGTGGATATCACGCCCACCCAGTTTCCGGTGAATATGCCGGGCGGGCATAGTTCGAATATGGCAACGGGGGTCCATGATCCGCTGAACGCGCGGGCTTTGGTCCTGGATGATGGGAAGACCAAGGTCGTCTGGGTCGTCATCGACCACCTGAGTGTCCCGCGCAAGGTAACCGTCGAGGCTAAGGAGATCGCCTCGAAGGCGACCGGGATTCCCGTGGAGAACATATTAGTCTCCGCCACCCATACGCATACCGGGGTCAGCGCCGCCGATGAGTTTGTCGTCGAGGTTCCCGGTGGCCCGAAGCTTTCGGACCGTCAGGCCAAGGCCAACGTCTACCGGCAGGTGATCCTGGACGGCATCTCCCAGTC
>CAIVYX010000343.1 GCA_903910245.1 uncultured Opitutia bacterium
ACCACCTTGTCGACGGTGACCCTGAGGCCTGGGAGTTCCTTTCCGGTGGATTGCACTTGGGCTAAGACAAGAGGGGTTAGTGCCGCTAAGGAAGCCATAAATCGGCCAATCGAGCGGTATTTGCCCTTCCCGTCTTGCTCCTAGGGCCTGACGACCTTTGATGAAGGCTCGATGCCTGCCTCAGCCGAGCGAAAGCGTAACCTCGGGCGAGTCCCGGGGAGATGGTGGCTCGTTTCCCTCTATCTGATGCTGCTGGCCCTCTCGGCAGCCTTCCCTTTCTTCAGCGCCATTGAGACGATCGCGGACGGCGAGCCGATTCGGGTCCCGGCTTTCGATTTCGTGGGCGATAAGGTCAAGCAGCTGAACTACACCATCCCGATTCGCGCCCGCCTTCACGGCGTCCTTGGGGCGGAGGAGGCCCAAGAATTCGTCCAGCCCCGCTTCCGCAAGAACGTCGTCGTCTACCTTCATCGCATCCCGTGGGATGACCGCGGGTCGCAGTTCTGCGAGGAGCTCGCCCGTAATCCCGACATCTCCGTCATCGAGCCGTTCATGCCTGGTTTCCGCAGCTCGCCCGGTGACGTGCCAAGCCATTCGATGGAGGCCAACGCTGCTGTTGTCGCCGCCCTCGTCGAGCATTACGGCGTCAAGCAATACCACGTAATCGGGCAGGGTTATGGCGGCGTCGCCGCCTTGGAACTTGCGAACTTGGAATACGAGAACGATAAGAAGAAATACGATCACCCCCGGCCTTTCATACGTTCGATGACGCTCATCTCCTCGCCGGGGGCGCAGGAGTTTGAGTTGATGGGCAATCCGCTCGTCAACAAGATCGTCTACGGCTTCCAGAGCGCCGGCTTCTGGGTCTTCACCCGCTTGACGCCTTCCTTTGGCGCCGTCGACCTGCTCCCGCTCGACCGTAATTACGCCAAGACGGTCTTTGATACCGATGTGACGGATTCGAAGAAAATCCTCAGCCAGTGGACGAAGCCCCTCTTACTAATCCATGGCGACGCCGATTGGCTGACGCCGGTCGAGGCCGCCAAGTACACCGCCAAACTCGCTCCGCAGGCCAAGCTGGAAATCCTGCCGGGCGGACGCGATGCCGCCTTCGGCGCGGCTTCCGAAGTCGTCGGTAAGATCAAGAGTTTCTACGCGGAGATCCCTGTGGGTTCCGTCCCGAGCGTGACCCCGCCGGCCAAGGAATATCCACCGATCCCGCATGCCAGCGGCATGCGTTACTGGACTCTGCTCCTCGTCATCTTGCTCTGCACCTTCGTCGCCGAAGATCCGACCTGCCTCGCCTCTGGTTTGATGGTCTCCGTCGGTATCATCGACTTTTGGTCCGCCGCGGCGGCCTGCACGGCGGGCATCTTCATCGGTGACACCGTGCTCTATTCCATTGGGCGGTTCCTCGGCCATAAGGCCATCCGTAAGGCGCCGCTGAAATGGTTCATCAAGGAGCATAAGGTGAATCAATGGGCGGGCTGGTTCTCGACGCCGAAAGGCATGCTTGTCGTGGTCAGCTCCCGCTTCGTCCCCGCCAGCCGCGTGCCCACTTTCGTGTCCGCCGGCATCATGAAGCTGAACGCCTTCCGGCTCGGCCTGCTGCTCCTCGTAGCGGCCCTGATCTGGACGCCGCCGCTGATGTGGGTCGGCTATAAATACGGCGCGGCGGCGATGGACGTCCTTTATCGATTCAAGAATAATGCGCTCTGGGTAATCCTCGGCTTGCTCTTCCTTCTGCACGTCATCACCCACTGGATGGTGCCAGCGCTGACCTGGCGCGGTCGCCGTCAGATCGTCATGAAAGTCCGTGGCTTCCTCCAGCCTTCGCTGTGGCCCGCCGCGGTGCTCTACCTCCCGATCCGGTTGGGCATCCTCGGGCTTTGCCTTCGTTATCGCCGCCTGACGGCTTTCGCCTCAGCCAACCCGGCCTTCGGTCGTATCGGCGGTTTCATCGGGGATTCTAAATCGCTCCTCCTGCGTCCGTTCCAGCGCGATTCTCGCTGCTGCCCGACGCTGGCGCTTTCGCTTGAGGATACCAAGGACGGGCGCGTGAAAGAAGCCACCGCGTTCGCGGCCTGTCATGGCTTCCCGGTCGTGTTTAAGCCGGAGGTCGCCGAGGACGGCGCCGGTCTACGTTTCCTTCATACTCAGGAGCAACTCGAGCGGTTGGTCCGGGGCGCTACGGAGGATTTCTTGCTGCAGAAGTTTATCTCCGGTTTCGAGTTCGAAGTCGTCTGGCGCCGCAATGCCGGCCAGGACGACGGGCATATCATGGCTATCGTGCAGAAGCGTGACGTCACCGTGCGCGGCGACGGCGAGCAGACACTCGAGGAACTCATCTGGCTGGACGAGGTGGCGGTCTCGCGCGGCGAACTTTTCATCCAGTGCCACGCGCGCGACCTGAACCGCGTGATCCCTGCCGGTCAGAAGGTGACGCTGAACCTCACCGGCAGTTACGGCCATGGCGCCCGTTGCCTGCATCGCCATGACCTGATCACCGTGGAACTCACCACCGCGATGACGGCCTTCGCTAAGCGTTTCCCAGGCCTACATTTCGCCCGTTTCGATCTTCGTGCCGTTTCCGTCGAGGATCTCAAGGCCGGGCGTTTCACGGTGACCGAGGTCGGCGGCTGCTGCCATGTCTCGAGCCTGCTCCGCGATGAGTCGCTCCGCTTCTCCCGTTCCTATGCGGTGGTGTGGAGTCAGATCAAAGCCTGCCTCGAAGCCGGCGCCTATAATCTCTCGCAGAAGGTTCGCCCCGTGCCGCTCGACGAGCTCATGGCCCGCTGGAGCCAGGCCCGCGGCCGTCACGACGAGTTCGCCGTCAGCGAGGAACTTTGATTAGCCTCGCGCGGTGAAGGCGTGGCAGAGGGCCGCCGCGGCCGCGTCGGATTCGTCGAGCGCGAGTGCGTCGCCGAGCCGGAGTACGGTGCGGATCATCCGGCCGACCTGCTCCTTGGAAGCGCCGCCATGGCCGGCTACCGCCAATTTGATGCGCGTGGGGGCGTATTCGCCGACCTTGACGCCCAGGCGGGCGAGGACGCTCAAGGCAGCACCGCGCGAGGCGCCCATCGCTTGGGCAGTACGGAAGTTTTGGACGTAGATTGTCTCCTCGATGGCAGCGTGCGTGACGCCATGTGCACGGGCGAGTTTCTCGACGGCGTCGGCGATTTTCCCCATGCATTCATAGGGTTCTAGCTTAGGGCCGAGCTTCAGCGTGACGCTGGCGAGCAGGCGCATCGGCTCCGCGCGTGCGTCGATGACAGCCAAGCCAGTGCCGCGCAGTGAAGGGTCGATTCCCAGGATGATGGCGCGGCAACCACGGCCTGCTGGGGTGACCACAGCCTTGCGGGCGCGGGGCGACTTCGCTCCCGTCGGTGTCGACGCGACACCGCTGAGCTTATCCGTCCAGAGCGAACGCGAGGATTTGCGGGCCATGACGCGAGGATGGTAAGGTCAGCCCTGATTTCGACAGCAAAAGCGACGGCGACGGATTGCCAAGGGGACTGTGCAGGGTAGCGTGAGGCCATGCGGTTGACCCTACACCTTGCCTGTCTGACCTGGGCCGTCCTAGGCCTAGGCGCGGAAGCGGAGGTCATCCGTCGCGTGGTACCTGACATGCCGTCGCTTGAATTGAAGGGCGCGGGTAAGCTAAACCTCAAGCTCGTGCCCGAGTGTTCCGCACTCTGGGCAAGCCAAGGACATCGCGG
>CAIVYX010000344.1 GCA_903910245.1 uncultured Opitutia bacterium
GCAATCGTCCGGGCGACCCGGAGAATACGGTCATAGGCTCGGGCGGAAAGCCCTAGCTTCTCCATCGCCTGCTGGAGGAGGTCGCCCTGAGCTTTTTCCAGTGCGCAATACTCCCGTAGTTCGCGTCCACCGAGGAGGGCGTTACACCCGCCTGTTCGGCTGCCGAAGCGAAGACGTTGTTTCACGCGTGCCGCTTCGACGCGCTCACGGATGGCGGCGGAGGCTTCGCCGGGCGCGGCGTTACGGAGTTCGTCTAGGGTCAGTGCCGGTGCTTCGACCTGGATGTCGATGCGATCGAGGAGTGGTCCTGAAATCTTGCCACGGTATTTGCGTACCTGCATCGGTGAGCAGCGGCACTCGCGTCGTCGGTCGCCAAGATGGCCACACGGGCAGGGGTTCATCGCCGCGACCAACATCAGGCGCGCGGGCAGGGTGACCTTAGCCGCTGCGCGGGAGACGGTAACCTGGCCGTCTTCGAGCGGCTGGCGTAGTACCTCGAGTGCCGAGCGACGGAACTCCGGGAGCTCGTCGAGGAAGAGTACGCCGAGGTGGGCGAGCGAGACTTCACCGGGCCCGGGAATGCTGCCGCCGCCGATGAGCCCGATGTCGCTGATTGTGTGGTGCGGCGAGCGGAACGGCCGGTGCCAACCGCGGCGGGCGTCGGCGAGCGCCATGCCTGCCGCCGAATGCACGCCGAGGATCTCGAGGAATTCCTCCGCATCGGGTGCTGGGAGGATGGTCGGAATCCGTTTCGCGATGAGCGATTTGCCGGAGCCCGGCGGGCCGATCATCAGCAGGTTGTGCCCGCCCGCGGCGGCGACTTCGACCGCTCGGCGGATACCCGCTTGGCCTTTGACCTCGGCGAAGTCGGGCTGGCCGTCGGCCGACGTGGCCTCTGGCGCACGCTTCGGCGTCAGCGGTTCGACCTTCGCTTCGCCCGTGAGGAAGCGCAGGGCGCCGTCGAGCGTGTCCACGGGGATTGCTTCGATACCCCCGACCAGCGAGGCTTCTTCGGCCGAGGCACGGGGCAGGATGACCCCGCGTAGACCGGATTTGCGTGCGAGAATGGCCATCGCCACGCCCCCGCGGAGGGGTCGCGTCGCGCCGCTGAGGCCGAGCTCACCGGCGATGAGGTAGTGTTGCAGGAATGCCCGATCCAACTGCCCTGTCGATGCGGCGATGCCGAGTGCGATGGGTAGGTCATAGATGGCACCTTCCTTCTTCAAGTCGCCCGGTGCGAGGTTGATGGTCGTGCGTGTCTCCGGCAGTCGCAGGCCGCTGTTTTGGAGTGCGGACTGCACTCGCTCTTCAGATTCCTTGACCGCCGCATCGGGCAGCCCTACCAGCCAAAGTCCGTGTTCGCCGAGCTCACCGGTATTAACCTCGATCTCGACGGGGACGGCTTCGACTCCGACCAAGGCGGCGGAACGGATGACAGAGAGCATGCCGCAGGGCAGGGGTTAACGCGGGGCGCCACAATCCCCGACGCTTGGGGCCTAAATCTCGGCATTACCACCCATTGCTGGGTGGTTTACCTTGGCAACCTTCGGGGCGTTTGGTTGTCATATTAACTGACTTTCATGCTTTGCCGTCTCGCACTCCTCAGCCTCTTCCTCGCGCCCCTGGCTTCCATTGGCGCCGCCGTACCTTTCCTGGAGAAGAACTGCGTCGAGTGTCATGACGCCGACGCCAAGAAGGGCGGCCTTAATTTGACGGCTCTTAAGTCTGACCTGACCGACGCCAAATCATTCGAGACTTGGGTGAAGATCTTTGACCGAACCGCCAACGGCGAGATGCCGCCCAAGAAGAAGCCGCGTCCCGACGCCTCCCAGAAGTCGGCCTATCTCGGCGATCTTTCCGCTCTCCTTGTCCGTCAGGAGTCGGCACGTAACCTCACCCAAGGTCGTACGGTGGAACGACGCATGAACCGTTTCGAATATGAGAACGCCGTGCGTGACCTGCTCCAAGCCCCGTGGCTCGACCTGAAGGAGACCCTGCCTGAGGACACTGATGCTTTCCGTTTCAATAAGACCGGCCAGGCACTCGACGTCTCGCACGTCCAGCTGCAACGCTACCTTACGGCCGCGGAAGAAGGACTCCGGTCCGCTTTCGTTTCTTCCATCGAGAAACCTGATGCTTCGCCGAAGCGATACTATGCGCGCCAGCAGGGTAGTTACACCGGCAAGATGAAATTCTCGGAATTCAACCAGTCGCCTGAGCGCGCCACGTTCCCGACGCTCGGCTTCGCGGGCCAGCCGGATGTGCGCCGTGGTGACGCCAAGATCACCGTCGGTAAATCGGATCCTAAGCTACGCGACGAGGAAGGCGTGGGCGTTGTGCATGGCGCCTACGAGCCGGTGGAGCCGAGTTTCAGCACGTTCCAAGCGCCGACCTCAGGTCGCTATAAGCTCAAGCTTTGCGGCCATTCCGTTTGGGTCGGGCCAGGCAAGCCGACGGGCAAGGGGCCGGCTCGCTGGTATATCCCGGACCTCGATGATATCTCCAAGGGTCACCGCCCCGAGCCGGTGACGGTCTACGCCCTTTCGCATCCGCGCATTTTACGACGTATCGGTAACGTCGACTTCAATCCTGACCCTACGGTCAATGAACTCGATGTCGTCCTCAAGGCCGGTGAGACCATCCGGATCGACGCCGTCCGTTTCTATCGTTCCCGTCCGGGTGCCAGCCGCGCGCAGAATCCTTTGGCGACGCCGGAAGGTCAGCCTGGCCTGGTGATGCGCTGGATTGAGGTGGAAGGACCCATTGCACCCAAGTGGCCCGCTGCGCCTTACGCTGTGCTGTTCGATAATCTGCCGGCGAAGCGGACCGTAGGCTCGCCCCTTAGCTACGAAGTCGAGACGAAGGATGCGCCTAAGGATGCCGAACGCTTGCTACGTCGCTTCGTGAAGCAAGCCTACCGCACGCCCGTATCTCCCCAGGAAGAAGTACGCTTCCTGCCCCTCATCTTGGGCGCCATGAAGTCGGGCAGCACCTTCGCCGAGGCCATGTTGACCGGCTATACCGCCGTACTCTGCTCGCCTTCCTGCCTCTATCTCCAAGAGAAGCCCGGCCGTCTGGATGATCACGCCTTGGCCGCCCGTCTGGCCTACTTTCTCTGGAACTCCCCGCCGGACGCCATGCTCCGCTCACTGGCCGCCGCCGGCACGCTGCATGAACCGAAAACCCTGCGAGCGCAGACGGAACGTCTCCTCGCCGACCCTCGTTCCGCCCGCTTCGTCGAGACCTTCACCGACTACTGGCTCGACCTGCGTAAAGCCGGCGCCAACGACCCAGATAACCTGTTGTATCCCGATTACTACCTCGACGACCATCTCGTCGAATCGGCTCGCGATGAAAGCCACGCCACCTTCGCTGAGCTGATTCGCGGTAATTTACCGGTCCGTAACGTCGTCGATGCCGACTTCGTCTTCGTAAACGAACGCCTCGCGACGCTCTATCAGCTCCCTCCGGTCGCCGGAGCGAAGCTCCAGAAGGTCGCACTCCCGAAGGATAGTGTGCGCGGTGGGTTCATGACGCAGGCCGCGGTCCTTAAGGTGACCGCCAATGGCACGACGACCTCGCCGGTTATCCGCGGTGCTTGGATCATGGAACGCGTGCTTGGCCGTAAGCCCCCGCCGCCGCCTCCCAGCGTGCCGGCCGTCGAGCCGGATACCCGTGGCGCGGTCACCATCCGTCAGCAGCTGGATAAACACCGCACGCTGGAGTCTTGTTCTTCCTGTCACACCAAGATCGATCCGCCCGGCTTCGCCTTGGAGAGTTTCGATGTCATGGGCGGCTTCCGGTCGCGCTATCGCGCCTTGGATGGCAAGACCCCGGAGATCGGCATCGGCAAGAACGGGCAGAAGTATGCCTTCCATAACGCCTTGCCGATCGAGACCTACGGCGAACTCGACGGTAAGAAGTTCAAGGACATCCGCGAATTCAAGAAGATCGTCGCCGCCGATGAGCGTCAGCTCGCGCGCAATATTATCGGACAGTTGACGGTCTATGCCACTGGTGCGCCGGTCGGTTTTGCCGACCGCCCGAAAATCGAGGCCGTCCTCGATCAGGCCAAGGAAGGCCATTACGGCGTCCGCGATCTCATCCACGGGCTTGTTTCCAGCGAACTTTTCCTTAACAAATAATCTTATCCCCATGTCCTCTTCCTTGAACCCGGCCAACACGCCCTACGTCGCCTTCAAGCGTGCCGTCTCCCGTCGTCGTTTTCTGGCTGGTACCGGCGTGCTCCTCGCCCTGCCGATGCTCGACGCGATGACGCCCGCCTTCGCCGCCGCCACGGCCCCCTCGGCCAAGCCGCGACGTATGTTGGGAATCTGTAATAACCTCGGCCTCGTCCCCGAGTACTTCTTCCCGACCGGCAAGGGCAAGGACTACAAGGCCTCGCCATATCTCGAGCTCCTGCAGGCTCATCGCAAGGATTTAAGCGTCTTCTCTGGCGTCTCGCACCCCGACGTCGACGGCGGTCACCCTGCCGATAATTGCTTCCTCACCGCGGCCCCCCATCCGAGCAGCGGCGGTTTCCGGAACACGATCTCCCTCGACCAATTCATGGCCGAGCGTATCGGACACCTGACGCGTTTCCCCTCGATGACCCTCGGCGTCAACTGCGCCCGCGGTTCGCGCAGCCTTTCCTGGACGGCGGGCGGCGTGATGATTCCGACGGAAGAAAAGGCCTCCGAGGTCTTTCGTAAGATGTTCATGGGCGGTTCCGCCGCCGAAGTGCAGGCTCAGGAGCGTCGCCTCCAGCTCGGCCAGAGCATCCTCGATGCGGTCGGCAGTCAGGCGGGCGAGCTTCGCCGCACGATGGGCGGGCAGGATCGCGATCGTCTCGACCAGTATTTCACCAGCGTCCGCGAACTCGAACAGCGTATGCAGATGTCCAAGGAATGGGAGCGGAAGCCCCGTCCGGTGGCCAAGACCTCCGCGCCGCTCGACCCCAGCAGCCCGAAGGAGTACATGGATAAGGTCAGCCTGATGTACGACATGGCCCGCCTTTGCTTCGAGACCGACTCTTCCCGCGCCGTGACGCTCATGCTGGATAGCGTGAACACGCCGGCCTTGGATATCGACCACGTCCACACCACGACGGACGGCTATCACAGCCTCTCGCACCACGGCAAGTCGGCCAAGAAGCTTTCGCAGCTCAAGGATATCGACAGCATGCACATGCGCCTACTCGCGAAGCTCATGGCGGACCTCAAGACCTCGAAGGAAGACGGCGCCCCGCTCCTTGATCGCACGATGATCCTCTACGGCAGCAACCTTGGTAACGCCAGCGCCCACACGACGATCAACCTGCCGACGCTCTTCATGGGCGGAGGTTTCAATCATGGTCAGCACCATGTGTTCGACACCGAGCACAACGCCCCGCTGCCGAACCTCTTTGTTTCCATGCTCCAGCGCATGGGTATCGATGCGGATAAGTTCGCGTCGTCGACTGGATCGATGCGCGGCTTGAACCTGGTCGGCTAATCGGAGGTTTCCTGCCGAATAGACGGGGATAGGCACTTGCCCACGGTTGCGCTTCGGGCAGTATCGGCTGACCCCTTTCCCATGAAAATCCAGAAATCTACCGATGCCGTCGCCATGGGGCAGGCCGCTTCCGCGCAAGGTGCCAAGGTGCTGCGCGACGTCTTGGCCAAGAAGGGCCGCGCGAACATCATCGTCGCCACGGGCGCCAGTCAGTTCGAGACGCTGAAGTGCCTCGTCAAGGAGCCTGGTATCGATTGGTCCAAGGTCACCGTCTTCCATCTCGACGAATATGTCGGCCTGCCCGAATCGCATGGTGCGAGTTTCCGTAAATACCTGCGTGAACGCTTCATTAGTCAGCTTCCGGCGCAGCCTGAGTTCGTCCCGGTCGATGGCGACGCCAAGGACTTGGGCGCTGAGCTCAAGCGCCTGAACGATCGCATTGCCGCCTCCCCCATTGACCTCTGCTTCGCCGGCATCGGTGAGAATTCCCATCTGGCATTTAATGATCCGCCCGCCGACTTCGCCACCGAAGTCCCTTACATCGTGGTGAACCTCGATCACGCCTGCCGCCAGCAGCAGTTCAGCGAAGGCTGGTTCCCGACCTTCGACGATGTTCCCAAGCAGGCCGTCTCGATGTCGATCCGCCAGATCATGAAGAGCGCCTGCTTGATTCTTTCCGTGCCGGACAAGCGTAAGGCTGCCGCCGTCAAGGGAACCGTCGAAGGTCCGGTGACCCCGACCTGTCCGGCTTCGATCGTCCAGCAGCACGCTGACTGTACGCTGTATATCGACGCTGCCGCCGCTTCGGAGCTTTCCCGCTGAGCCGTGTCCGCCGCCTCGTCCCAGCGCATCCTCGGCCGCGATCCTTCGACGGGCAGGGGCGTCGTGGTCACGACCGAGGGCGAGCTGATCAAGGCAATCGACTTCCAGGAGCATGGTGAGAAGCAGTGGCTTAGCGCGGGCTTTGTCGACCTGCAGGTTAATGGCTATGCCGGCCATGACCTCAATGGACTCAC
>CAIVYX010000345.1 GCA_903910245.1 uncultured Opitutia bacterium
AGCTTCGCGTCGCCATCGCCCTTGTAGAGGACGACGGTCGGGATGATCTGCAGGGCGCCGCCGATGGCGACCGCGATGAGGGAAAGTACGGCGAACGGAAACGCGTTATGCAGCAGTTCCTCGTGCCACTGCTTCCAGGTATAGCTATTGAGTTCGAAGTGGGCGATCGTCGCGAGTGTGAGGGTGATGGCGCCGACCAGGCCGGCCATACTCCAGCCGCTGTTCCCGAGCAACCAGAGGCAGATGGAGATGACGATGCCTAGGGTGAAGAGCACCGGTGCGTTGATGAACCCTGAGAAGGCCTTCGCGGGCGCCGCTACCGGGGTCTCTTCGGTCACCTTTAGTGTGCCGTCGGTGGCGACGCCGCTCTGGATGGTGCGGCAGAGGTTATAGACCATCAGCAGATAGCCGACGAGGTAGAGGCCGCCGCCAAGGGCGCGCAGGTAATACATCGGGATGATGTTCTTGAGCGTCTCAATGAACGTATTGGCCGTCGCCGTCCCATCAGCGGTGAGCTCGTTGAGCGACAGCCCCTGACCGATGCCAGCGACCCACATCGAGGCGACGTAGAATAGAATGCCGATCATCCCGATCCAGAAGTGGAGATTGGCCAGGCGCTCGCTATACAACTTCGTGCCCCAGAGGCGAGGGACTAGCCAGTAGAACATGCCCGCCGCCATGAAGCCGTTCCAACCGAGGGTGCCGATATGCACGTGTCCGATGATCCAGTCGGTGTAGTGGCCAAGCGCGTTGACGGCTTTGATCGAGAGCAGCGGGCCTTCGAAGGTGGCCATGCCGTAGAACGTTACCGCGGCGGCCATGAACTTGACGACTGGGTCGGTGCGAAGCTTATCCCAAGCGCCGCGTAGCGTAAGCAGTCCGTTCAGCATGCCGCCCCACGAGGGCGCCCAGAGCATGAGCGAGAAGATCATGCCAAGGCCTTGGAGCCAGCTGGGCAGGGCGGTGTTCAGCAGGTGGTGCGGACCGGCCCAGATGTAGAGGAAAATCAGCGACCAGAAATGGATGATCGAAAGGCGGTAGCTGTATACCGGTCGTCCCACGGCCTTGGGGACGAAGTAATACATGATACCCAGGATCGGCGTGGTCAGGAAGAAGGCCACGGCGTTATGCCCGTACCACCACTGCACCAGCGCGTCTTGCACGCCACTGAAGACGGGGTAGCTATGCAGCAGGCTCGTCGGTAGCGACAGGTGGTTCACCACGTAGAGCAGCGCGACGGTGATGATCGTACCGATGTAGAACCAGATGGCGACGTAGAGGCTGCGTTCGCGACGTCGGGCCAAGGTGGTGAAGAAGACGATGCCGAAGACGATCCAGATCATGGCGACGAGAATATTAATCGGCCAGATGAGTTCGGCGTACTCCTTGCCGCGTGTCAGGCCGAGGGGTAGGGTGATGGCGGCGAGCAGGATAATGAGCTGCCAGCCCCAGAAGTGCACCTGACCGAGGAACTCGCACGCGAGGCGCGTCTTGAGGAGGCGCTGTGTGGAGTAGTATACGCCGGCGAACATCATATTGCCGACGAACGCGAAGATGGCTGCGTTGGTATGGAGCGGGCGTAGGCGGCCGAACGTGGTATAAGGAATCCCGAAGTTCAGCGCAGGGAAGGCCAGCTGCAGGGCGATGAACACTCCGAAGAGGATGCCGGCGACTCCCCAGAACACAGAGGCGAGGGTGAACCGCCTTACAATCTCGTCGTTATAGCGGATGGTGATCATGCTGTCGTTCATGGAAGTTTGTTCGTCGGAGGGCCGGAGGGGGTGTCGTCGTCGAGCGGACGGAGCGAATCACGGTCGTAGCCGTCTTCGCCGCGGTTGCGCTGATCCCAGAGGAACGCCAGCGCGGCCAAGAGAGCTAGGACGACGGAGAAGAAGATGGTGAGAGCGAGCGCGGCCATATGTCGTAAGGGACAACGCCCTGAGATTACCACTCGGCCAGACGCATTCAATCCACGTCCCTCCGCCGTCGAATTGAGCGCGATTTTTTAACGCTTATAGGGATGTTAAGTAAATCGCTTACAATGGTTCTAAGCGTAGCATGGCCAGTGTTCCGCTCATGCTGACAAAGGATGAAACGATTGTCCTATTGTTGGGTCACCAATCGCCCCAGCGGCGGATTAGCGAAATGAATGAAGCGATTAGGCCCGCTGAAACCTCTGCGGTGCTCCGTCGGAGGGCTTACTTCGTGGTCTTATCTGTCGCCGTCACGCGCTCAAACCAGCCGCGCGCGATGGTCGTCGCCTCGCCGTCGCGCAGTGGCCAGCGGTCATTGTGCGGATGCTTCGCCAGCTCGTTGGGGAAGGTCCCGAAGTGTGCCGCCATGTCGACTGTGAGATAAGTGACGCCGCTCGGCGCGACGGAGGTGAGGAACTTCTTGGTCTCCGCACCCGCCTGGCTGACGAGCAGCGGGCGTCCAGCGAGGCGGCTTAGGCGGACGGACGCTTCCTCGCGGTAGCGGGCCAGCGGCGAGCCCCAGGTATGCCCCTTCCACTCCAGCATGCCGTCAAAATGATCGTGGGCCCAGAGGCCGCACCAGAGCTTCGCGACCTCATCGTCGTGGAGGCCGAGGAAGGAGACACCGATGGCCCCGCGCGAGAAGCCGCAGAGGATGACCTTCTTGGGGTCGCCGCCGAACTCCGCGCAGATTCGGGGGAGGTTCGTCTTGGCGTAGCCGACGGTGGCGTCGATATCGCCCCACCAGGTGCGTTCGTTCTTCTGACGATCCTTGGCGACGTAGGGAAGGACGACCCAGATGGCCCGGCCCCGTGCGACGCCGTAGCCGAGGGCGGCGCCTTCGACTTCTCCGGTCGAGCCGGAGGTGGGGAAATAGTTGCCGGTGTATTCCGCGATGATCGGCCAGCTCTTGCCGCGGGCCTTCCAGTCCGGCGTCCAATCATCAGGCAACGCGATCAGGTGGCGCACCTTCGTGCCGGCATATTCGGGCGCGATGACGGTGGCCCGTTTGCCCGGCTGCGGGCCTTGTTCTGTGAGCGGAGGGAGGGCGAGGTCCGCTGCGCCGAGGGCCGTCGCCGAGACCAGGAGAAGCAGGGCGAGGCGCATGGCGGTCTCAGGGCAGCTTGTTATCGACGACCTGCGTGCGCGTCCAGAGGTCGTGCCAGGCTCGCTTGTCGCGACGGAAGAGCGGTACGTGGAAGTTCACGATACCGAGCAGCATGAAAAGCGGATTCGGTAGCGTGAAGAACGCGGCCTTCCAGGCGGAACGCAGGAGCGAGGGGAGGAAGCCGGGAG
>CAIVYX010000346.1 GCA_903910245.1 uncultured Opitutia bacterium
CGCTTCGAGACCGACTTCCTCAACACCTGCGACCAGGGCCTCCGCCTCGTCAAAGCGATCAACCTACCCAACGTGAAGCTCCACCTCGACACGTTCCACATGAACATCGAGGAGAAGAACCAGGCCGCCGCCATCCTCAAGGCCGGCAAGCACCTCGGTCACTTCCACGCCTGCGGTACCGACCGCGGTACCCCCGGTGGCGACTCCCTCGATTGGAAGCCGATCGTCGGCGCCCTCAGGAAGATCGGCTACAAGCAGGACGTCGTCATCGAGTCCTTCACCACCGACGTCAAGGTGATCGCCCGTGCCGCCGCCATCTGGCGCGCCATGGAGCCGCACCGCGATGACATCGCCGTCAAGGGCCTGAAGAATCTGAACCGTTTCTTCGGTAAGCAGAAGTAACCGTTTCGCCCAACCTCTCATGAAGCTCCTCACTCCCTTTCTCGCCCTCGCCGCGCTTTGCGCGTCGGTTTCCGCCGAGGACAAGAACCTCTTCAACGGCAAGGACCTCGCTGGCTGGAAGGGCCTCGATTTCTGGTCCGTCGAAGACGGCTGCATCACTGGTCGCACGACCAAGGAGAAGTCCACCAAGGGCAACACCTTCCTCGTGTGGGAAGGCGAGGTCGCTGACTTTGATCTCACCTTCCAATACAAAATCGTCGGCGGCAATTCCGGCGTCCAGTACCGCAGTAAGCTCGTCGACGAAAAGGGTTTCGTGATCGCTGGCTATCAGGGCGACTTCGAAGCGGGCAAGACCTACTCGGGCATTCTCTATGAAGAGAAGGGCCGCGGCATCCTCGCTAAGCGCGGCGAGAAGGTCGTCGTCAATGAAGGCGCCGACGCCAAGAAGCCAAAGATCGAAGTCACCGGTTCGCTCGGCAAGACCGACGAGATTCAGGCCAAGATCAAGGCCGAGGCCTGGAACGAATATCGCGTCGTCGCCAAGGGTGGCCACCTGCAGCACTTCATCAACGGCGTCCAGACCGTCGACGTCACTGACGAGACCGCCGTCGGCGCCAAGAAGGGCCTCCTTGCCCTTCAACTCCACGCCGGTCCGCCCATGGTCGTCCAGTTCAAGGACATCGTCCTCAAGCAGATCAAATAAACCCTTATGAAAAAATCCATCCTTAGCCTCCTCCTGCTCGCGGCCGCGTTCGTCTCGGCCGCAGATAAGAAGAATGTTCTCCTCATCGCCGGCAAGCCGAGCCACGGCCCGGGCGAGCACGAGCATAACGCCGGTATCCAGCTTCTCGCCTCCGGCCTGAAGCAGGGCGCGGCCGACCTCGTGAATGTCGACATCGCCCTCAATGGCGAATGGCCTTCCGACGAGCGCGTCGCCAAGGCCGACACGATCGTGATCTACTCCGATGGCGGTGGCGGCCACCCGGCCATCCCGCACCTCGATCAGCTTGCCAAGAAGATGGCCGCTGGTTGCGGCTTCGTCTGTCTCCACTACGCCGTCGAGCCTGCTTATGAAAGCGCCGGCTGGCTGAGCGTGGATGGCAAGCCCGTGAGCCCGCCTCCGGCTGGCCGTTCCTCCAAGGGCAAGGGCGCCCTCGAGCTCAAGGATTGGCTCGGCGGTTACTTCGAGTCCTTCTACTCCGTTAATCCTCACTGGGACGCTGACTTCAAGTCGCTGCCCGATCACCCGGTCAGCCGTGGCGTGAAGCCTTTCGGCTCGAGCGACGAGTGGTACTTTAACATGCGTTTCCGTGATAACATGGAAGGCGTCACGCCGGTCCTCCAGGCCATCGCTCCGATCTCGACCATGAGCCGCAAGGATGGCGCGCATGAAGGCAACCCCGACGTCCGCAAGATGGTCGAGGAAAAGCAGCCGGCAGTCGTCGCGTGGGCGGTGAATCGCAAGGATGGCGGTCGTGGCTTTGGTTTCTGCGGCGGCCACTACCACGCCGGCTGGTCCATCGACAGCCAACGCACCCTCGTCCTCAACGCGATCGTCTGGACCGCGAAGGCCGAAGTCCCTGCCGCTGGTATCGTCACCAAGTTCACCGAAGAAGAACTCAAGGCGAACCTCGATAAGAAGACCCCGCGCAAGGCGCCAAAGAAGAAGTAAGCGGCCCTCGGGTCGTCTTGATCAGGCCGGAGGTTCGCCTCCGGCCTTTTTCGTACCCGGAAAAGACGCGTGTCGTTTGACCTCGGCGACCGCTCCGCAACCTTGCCGGCATGTCTAAGCACATTGCAATCATCGGCGGCACCTCCGGAATCGGCCGCGCGACCGTCGCGCAACTCCAGGCCGACGGACACGTTGTCCACGCTGCGTGCCGCTCGCCCGAGAAGCTTGCCGACCTCGGGATCGTCGCGCAACCGTTCGACGCCGCTGCGCCCGGTCCGCTGACGTGGCCCGAGCGGCTCGACGGCTTCGTCTACTTCCCCGGCTCGATCTCCCTTAAGCCTTTCCATCGCCTGACTGCGGAGGATTTCCAGCGCGACCTCCAGGTGAACCTCTTTGGCGCCATCGCCGCGCTCCAGTCCGCGCTCCCTGCGCTCAAGGCTTCGGGCAACGCATCGGTCGTGCTGTTCTCCACCGTCGCCGTCGCGCAGGGCATGCCTATGCACGCCAGCATTGCCGCGGCCAAGGGGGCCGTCGAAGCGCTTGCGAAAAGCCTGGCCGCCGAGTGGGCGCCCGCGATTCGCGTCAACGTCATCGCGCCATCGCTCACCGACACCCCGCTCGCCGGTGCGATGCTTAATTCGGACCTGAAGAAGGAAGCCGCCGCCAAGCGTCATCCACTGCAACAAGTCGGTTGTTCCGAAGACATTGCCACGCTTGTTGCGCATCTCCTTTCCGGGAATTCCCGTTTCATGACCGGCCAGATCCTGCACGTGGACGGTGGGTTATCGTCGGTCCGCACATTCTGAGGCGGGCATAAAAAACCCGGGCACCTGGCGGGCCCGGGTTTCGGAAGAGGGGACGCTCCGCTTAGATCAGCATCAACGCTGGTTCTTCAAGGAGCTGCTTGAGCGCCTGGAGGAACTGAGCGGCGTTGGCGCCGTCGACTACACGGTGGTCGCCCGAGAGACCGATCACCATGCGGTGGCCGATGACCATGCGGTCCTGGGCGTCGACGACGGGCTTCTTGATGGTCGCACCGACGGAGAGAATCGCGGCGTTGGGTACGTTAATGATACCGTAGAAACCGGTGACGCCGAACATGCCGAGGTTGGTGACCGTGAAGGTCGAGCCAGACATCTCGTTGGGCGTGAGCTTCTTTGAGCGGGCTTTGCCGATGAGGGCCTTCGCCTCGATGGCGATATCCTTAAGCGTCTTGGCGTGCGCGTCGCGGATGACCGGGGTGACCAAGCCATCTTCCAGGGCGACGCCAAAGGAGAGATGGACCGCGCCGTGGGTGCGGATGCTCGTGCCAGCCCAGGAGGCGTTGACTGCGGGGACGCGGCGGAGGGCTTCGGCGGAGGCCTTTAGAATGAAGTCATTGACCGAGAGTTTGATTGCGTCGGCGCCGGTTTCGGCGAGGCGCTTGTTCAGCGATTCACGCATCGCCATGAGCGGCGCGGCGTCGACTTCGACTTCGAGGTAGAAGTGCGGAACGGTGATCTTGGACTCCAGAAGTCGGCGAGCGATTGTCTGGCGCATGCCACCTACCGGGACGTCAGCGTCAGGCTGGATGCCCTTGCCGTCGGCGGGCGGAGCGACCGCGACATTGAGCGGGCCAGAAGGAGCGGAAGCGGCCGGAGCTGAAGCGGCGGCGGCGACATCGCGACCGACGACGCGGCCACCAGGGCCGGAGCCGGCGAGAGCGGCGACATTGAGTGAGGCTTTCTCGGCCATGCGCTTGGCGTAAGGCGAGGCCTTGGTGCGAGAAGCGTCGGACTGCGGAGTCACGGAACCAGAGGAAGCCGGCGCAGCGGGTACGCAGCTCACTTCGGCCTTCTCGGGGATGGCTGGGACGGCGGTCGCGGGCGCCTTGGGTGCCGGGGCGGCGGTGGGCTCAGGGGCGGCTTCGCCTTTCTTACCGATGGCGCAGATGGGAGCGCCGACGGGCAGCTGGGCGCCCGCCGGGGTGTAGATCTTGAGGATCGTGCCCGGGACCGTGCAGGAAAGCTCCATCGTCGCCTTGTCGGTTTCGATTTCGGCCAGGATGTCGCCGAAGGCTACCACTTGGCCTTCCTTGATATTCCATTTTACCAAAGTCCCCACCGACATCGTGTCGGAGAGCTTCGGCATATCGATAATTTCAGCCATCGGATTTGAAAAGTAAAAGGGGAGGGGGTTAGGCGAGCACTTTGAGCGCTTCGGCGACGACGCGTTCGACGTTAGGCATCTGCAAGTCTTCCATGCGCTTGCAGTAAATCTGCGGAGCATCAATGGAGGACACGCGATGGATCGGGGCGTCGAGTTCGTCGAACGCCTTCGAC
>CAIVYX010000347.1 GCA_903910245.1 uncultured Opitutia bacterium
CGGCATCCCGGAAGCCAAGACCCCCATGGCGGCCTTCGAGCGCTATGGCAACCAAAGTTCGGCCTCGATCCCTTGCGCGCTCATCGACGGCCTCGGTGATCGCCTTGAAGCCAGCACCTTGAAGGTCGTCGGCTGCGGTTTTGGCGTCGGCCTCTCCTGGGGTGCGTTCGCTGGTGAAATCGGCCCGCTGACTATCGCCCCCATCCAGACGCTTCCCCGATGACCCGCTCCGAACAGCTTACCGCCCTGCGGGCTGACGTTGACGCGCTTGCGCGGGCCGAAGAGGCCACGGTCCTCGCGGCCTTGCCGCAGTGGGACTCGCTCGCGATTCTTCTCGTCGTCTCGCACTTCGAGCATGTGCATGACCGCGAAATTACCGGCGCGCAGGTCCGTGCCTGCCGCACGGTCGCCGAACTCCTTAACCTTATTCCCTCCCTCTCATGAAAAAACTCCTGATCGTCGGCGCCGGCGGTTTCGGCCGCGAACTCTATGTCTGGGCCAGCCAGCATCCGGATTGTGGCCGGGCCTGGACCTTGGCCGGCTTCTTGGACGATAACCCCGAAGCACTAGCGCCTTTCGGTCGCTTCGCGCCCGTGCATTCCCTCGCCGGACACAAGCCGTCGGCGGACAACATATACCTCGCCGGACTGGGCATGCCCCTGCTCAAGGAGCAGCTTGTCGCGCCCTTGCTCGCTGCCGGTGCCGAATTCCTCACCTTCATCCATCCGCAATCTCATCTCGGCGCTCGCGTGAAGCTCGGCAAGGGCGTGGTCATCTGCCCCGGCGCCATTCTCTCCGTCGACATCGAAATCGGCGATTTTGCGATGGTGAACCTTAATTGCACCATCGGCCATGACGCCTCACTTGGACCGTGGACCTCGCTGAGCGCCCAGTGTGATATCACCGGACACGTCCGCGTGGCGGACCGCGTGTTCATGGGCAGCCGAGCCAGTATCATTCCCGGCAAATCGGTCGGCAGCCGTTCGATTGTCGGCGCCGGGGCCGTCGTTGTTCGGGATGTCCCCGCCGGCGTTACCGTCGTCGGTATCCCCGCGCGCATTCTCTGACATGCGCAAAGCCCTGCTCATCTTCGGCGGTATCATGCTCGCCGGCCTGCTGGCCCTCGTGCTCCTCTCCGAGTTCGCGCCGCCTCGTCCGCGCGGATTCACGGGCGACGTCGGATCGGCTTTACCGGAAGTTCCCGGCTGGACGCGGCGCGAGATTCCGATCGCCGGATCCTCGGCCGCAATAGCCAGCGCCCAGGGCATCCTGAATTTCAGCCAAGCCAAGCAGGTTCTTTACGTCCGTGGCGGCGTCCAGATGCTCGTCTACGTTGCCTATTGGGAGCCCGGCAAGGTATCGGTCGTCGATGCCGGTTCGCATAATCCGGATTCCTGTTGGGTGAACAACGGGTGCGTGCGCACCGAAAGACTTTACGCCGTGCCGGGCAGGGTGGGAGAGCGCGAACTGCTTCCGTATGAATATGGCCAATATATCGTGCCCAATGGCGGTAAGCAGAATGTCGCCTTCTGGCATCTCGTGAACGGCGAACCCAATCGTTATGAAGATCAGCAGGCCGGTTGGCGCAATGGACTCATCGGCCGACTTGAACGACTGCCTCTTGTTTGGAAAGATATCCAGGCTTACGGAATTAATCAGAAGAATGAGCAGATGTTTGTCCGGATATCCAGCGGGCAGAGGGTCGAGGAATTAATTGCAGATCCCGCGAATAAGGGATTATGGGAAGCCCTCGCTCCGCTAGGAGTGTTTGGGGATAGGAAATGGAAGTAGGATTAACCAGTTTCAGGTGGCGAAAATACATTTTCGGGTCTCAGGTCTCGGCCGTCGGGTATAGCAACAACAAGGTGACGGGTGACGGCCACCGGGGAGTCGGCCAACCGGGAGCCAGCGATTCGGCCTTCAGCCATCGGGGGTCGGCAGTCGGGGTCACTCGAGTTTGCTGCCACGAGCCGCGCGGCTAGAAATCAATTTATTCAGCATTCGGCATACGGAGGAAAGCTCTTCCATCGCTTTATTTGCCTTATCTGGTGGTATAATCCCGATGCGCATGGCTAACGACAGTTGGATTTTGGCCTCCTCTGCGGAAGCAATCGAAATTTTAAAGAAACGTATTCCTTCCTGAGAGTATCGTCGTCCCTCTCCTTCAGCTATATTACTTGGCACAGATAAAACAGCCCGACGTAACTGGTTCTTTAACGTAGTCTCGCGTTCGAATCTCCGATCTCCCGTCAGGAGGTAAACATCCTCCGCATTTTGTTTAGCTAATTCGAGTACACGTAGCGGCTGAAAAGGTTTATTCATCCTCAAATCATTTTTAATCATTCAGCCAAATCCACTGAAGATACCTAAGGCTCAACCCCTGATAGCTTAACACCACTCAGCAGGCCGCACCGCCGATGGCCGACCCCCGATTGCCGAAGGCCGAACAGCCGAAACCTGAAAAGCCGATGCCCCGGGGGCCGTCACCCGACACCTTGACTGAATAGGTTAATAACACGGTGACAGGTGACAGCCCTCAGAACTCAGCCCTCCAGGAACCAGCCTCTCGGGTAACAGCTAATCAGCTATCGGCAGCCAGCACCCGATGCCCGATTGCCGAAGGCCGAACAGCCGACACCTGAAATTAGTTCCCCGACGCCCGATGGCCGTCACCCGTCACCTGTAACTTTTACTCTTTTAACAAATGAATCAAAACAGACTCTACCTCTCCCCCCCCGACCTCGGTTCCGCAGAAATTGAACTCGTCCTCGAAGCCTTCCAATCCAATTGGATTGCTCCGGCGGGTCCCAATCTCGACGCGTTTGAACAAGATTTCGCCATGCTCGTCGGCTCGAAACATGCCGTCGCCGTCTCATCA
>CAIVYX010000348.1 GCA_903910245.1 uncultured Opitutia bacterium
GGCACGATGAATCGTGCCCCTACCTTGGTTCGCCCTGCGGCGAACGGCTGACCGAGGCGATCAACCCTACCTAGGGATAGTAACGACTACCCCTACCCCTAAGTTGCCTTACGCGACGCCGGCCAAAGCCTCGGCGACCTTGGAGACGTCGGTGCCGCCGCCCATCGCGGCGTCGGGCTTGCCGCCACCCTTGCCGCCCAGCTTGCCGCAGGCGTCGGTGACGATCTTGCCGGCGGCCTTGCCTGCCTTGACGGCGTCTGGACCGCAGTTGGCCACGAGGGAGACCTTGTCGCCGAAGACGGCGGCGAGGACGACGACGGCGGCAGGGCCGACCTTGCCGGCCACCTTCGCGCCGAGGTCGCGGAGATCGTTGGGCGTCTCGGCACTGACCTGGGCGATGACATACTTTAGGCCGGCGCGGTCGCTCGCCTTGGCGGCGAGGGTATCGGCGAGCTGCGAGGATTCCTTATCGCGGTAGACTTTGAGCTTCTTCTCGAGTGCGGAGCTTTGCTCCATAATCTGCTCGAGGCGCTTGGCGAGGTCGGCGATAGGCGTGTTGGTCGACGAGGCGAGCGCCTTGAGCAGCTCGGCTTCGGACTTCGCACGTTCGTAAGAGGCGAGGCCGGCGACGGCTTCGATGCGGCGGACGCCCGCGGCGATGGCGTTTTCGCCGACGATACGGAAGAGGCCAATCTCACCGGTATGGCGGACGTGCGTGCCCGCGCAGAGTTCCATCGACCAGCCGTTGAGGGAAGCAGCCTTACCGCCGACCTGCACGACGCGCACGGAGTCGCCGTATTTGTCGCCGAAGAACTGCATGATGTCCGGGCGGCCCTTGACGGAGGCGTAGGCGACTTCGCTCCACGTCACGGTGTCGTTGGCGAGGATGCGCTCGTTGACGAGTTTCTCGATGTCGGCCAGCTGGCCCGGCGTGAGCGCCGCGCCGTTGAAGTCGAAGGTCAGCTTCGTCGGGTCGACGGCGGAACCCTTCTGGGATGCTTCCTTGGAGACGACCTCATGGAGCGCCCAGTGCAGGATGTGCGTGACCGTATGGTGGCGTTGGATGGCGTCGCGGCGGGCTTGGTCGACGGCGATCTCAATCGTCGCGCCAGTCTCCGGAGCGTCTTCACCATCGAGGAAGTGGAGCCAAGTCTGGCCGGACTTCTGAGTGTCGGTGACGTGCCACTGGCGGCCGCCAAGGGTGATGATTGCGGCGTCGCCAACTTGGCCGCCCATCTCGGCGTAGCAGGGGGACTTATCGAGGATGACGGCGGAGCGGTCCTTGATCTTAGCGATCTGCGCGACCTTGGCCTGTGTGGCGAGGGCGTCGTAGCCGACGAAAGTGGTCGGGTGGTCGGAACCGATATCCGAAAGGGTGATGATCTCCTTCTTCTGCGCGGCACGGGCGCGGTTGCGCTGTTCTTCCATCAGCTTCTCGAAACCGGCGCCGTCGACGGTCAGGCCGCGTTCGCGGGCCATGAGCTGCGTGAGGTCGAGCGGGAAGCCCTGCTCGTCATAGAGGCGGAAGGCGATGGCGCCC
>CAIVYX010000349.1 GCA_903910245.1 uncultured Opitutia bacterium
AGCATTGAGGATGGCGGCGGCCTGGTTCTTTTCCTCGATGTTCATGTGGAACGTGTCTAGGTGGAGCTTCACGTTGGGCAGGTTGATCGCCTTGACGAGGCGGAGGCCCTGATCGCAGGTGTTAAGGAAGTCGGTCTCGAAGCGGTTGAGCGGCTCGATGTCGAGCTCGATGCCCTTCTTCTGGGCGTACTTGCCGATGGCCTTGAGGTTCTTGACGACCATCTTGAAGTGCTTGGCCTTGGTCTTGTCGTCATGGGCGCCGATGAGGCCGACGACGGAGTAGAGCGGGCCGATGATGCGCGGGCAACCGGCGACCGCAGCCTGGTCGATGAGTGCCATGATGTACTTGCGGCCGGCGGCCTGATCCGCGGCGGAACCGCGAAGGTCACGGCCGGGGCCCATGCAGGCACAGATAGAACCGATGGCGATACCGGCGCTGGCGGCGGCGGCCTTCAGGAACCGCGGGTCGGTATGCGAAGGGTCTTCGATTGGAATCTCGACGGTGTGGAAGCCCCAGTTCTTGAGCTTCTTGAACAGGTGAACGCTCTCGTTGGTGAACGGAGAGGCATAGAGGAATGTATTGAGGCCGAAACGCATGGGTGTGTGGGGATGGGGGGAGGAGCCGGAGTTTTGGAGGGGGTCAGGGGGCGGTCAAGGCTGGGCGTCAATCCGAGCCCTTTTAAGGGACGAGTTCGCCGAGGATGAGGAGCGCGCCCGGGAAGAAATGCAGGGGAGCGAAGCGCTCGGGCTTATCGATGACATTCTTGTTCTTCGCGAGGACGGCGGCCTTATCGATGGGGTCAGCTAAGAGCTCCAGTCGGACGGTATGCACGCCTTCGGGCAGGGCGGTGCCAACCGTGAAGGTGCTGAGGCGATTATAAGTGCAGTAAGCGTCGATGCGCTGGACGACGAAAGGCTTCCCGCCGTCGAGCGTAACGGCGACCTTCCCGCCGGCCGGGCCGACGATATCATACACGGCGCAGTGCGTACCCTTGAACTTGAATTCGATGCTTTGGCCAGGCTGCGTGAGGCGGACCATCGCAGGAAGTCGGTTGGCCCAGCCCTTGGCGTAATCCGCCGTCTTCATGTCCGCCGGGAGGAGTCCGTCCGATAGCTTCGCGGCGGTGATCGGCACGAGCGTCGCGCGCTCGAAGTTCGCCGGATCGAGCGCGAGGTTGCTCACGTGCGGTGTCGGCGTGTTGTTCGCGATGGCGAGCGCGGGGAGCGAGCGGACGATGGCCTGCGTGTAGAGCACCTGGCCGGTCGAGTCATGCGGATGCACGCCGTCCGGCGCGAAGACGAACTGGTCGCCGATCGCGGCCTTCTCCGCGTCGGTCTTCGGCAACGGCGCCTTCCAGAGGAGCTTGCCGGCCTTGGCCAGCTTGGCGACTTCCATGCCGAGGGTGATCGTGGGGATGCCGTAGAAATCAGCGACCTTCTCCATCGCACTCGCGGAGCGCTGCAATTTGCCCTCGAGCATGGGCGGGGAAAGCGCTTCGGTCAGGGTGTAGACGAAACAGATGTCCGTCTTGGGGTTGGCCTTCCAGGTCTGGCGCACAATGCCTTCCATGCAGCGGATGATACGCTGCGGGTCCGCGCCACCGTCATTCACGGCGAACTCGACGAAGAGGAGGTCAGGGCCTTTCGAGAGGACGTCCTGCTGCACACGGAAGACGCCGAGGTCCGAGCCGGTGCCACCGATGGCCGCGTTGATCTCGGTAAAGGTGGATTGCGGATAGGCCTTCTGGAAATGGGCGAGGGTCTGCACGCGCCAGCCCTTCTGCGCCGTGATCGAGCCGCCGAGGTAGCCGATCTTGAGCTCAGCGCCGGTCGTCTGGGCCTTGAGGAAGAAGTTAGGCAGACCACCGCGGGCGCGGACCTCCTGGGCGTCGACCAGCGGGTAGTCTTGATCGGCGGCCTGGCCGAGGACAGCGACGCACAGCGCCAAGGCGGAGAAAAGCAGTCTCATGGGGGTATGAGATTAGACGGAGAGAACGCCTCGGGGTTCCAGCCTATTGGCGCCGTAGGCCGAAAAAACGAAAGTCCGTCTTCCTTCTCCCACGGAGGCTCGTAAGTTCATCCCATGGACAACGTCACGCACGCCGCCCTCGGTATCGCCGCCGGTATCGCCGTCCGCCGCGCCGGCGCCTCCCTGCCCGCCGCCGCCCTCGCAGGCCTGCTCGCGGGCGAAGCCCCCGACCTCGACGTCTTCATCCGCTCCGCCGGCGACCCGCTCGTCTCCTTCCGCTGGCATCGCCACTTCACGCACAGCTTCGCCTTTGCGCCTGTCTGGGGCCTCCTCGCCGCCCTGATCTCGGCCTGGTTCTTCCGCCGCCGTCCGGACGTCCATTGGCGGGACCTGCTGCTCCCCGGCCTCGCAGGGGCGCTATCGCACGTGCTCTGCGATGCGTGCACGAGCTACGGCACGATGCTACTCTGGCCTTTCGACACCGGCCGCTACGCCTGGGATTGCCTACCGATCATCGACCTCTTCGCCACCCTGCCGGTATTAATCCTGGCCATCCTCGCCTGGAAGAAGGCCGCTCCCCGCCTCGCGGTCTACGGCCTACTCTGGTTTACGACGTACGCTTCGCTGGGCGTCTGGCAGCACGCGCGCGCGGAGACCGCGCTGCGCCAGTGGTTCGCCTCGCAACAGGTTACCCGCCGCACCGAACGCGTCGCAGTCAAGCCGACCGCCCTCAACCTTGTTGTCTGGCGCTGCGTGTGGCTCGAAGGTGGCCAGTGGCATACGGCCGCGGTGCGCGTCATGCCGTTCATGGCCCCACGGGTAATCCTCGGCGAGACCCGCGCGGCGCTCACGCCGCAGAGCCCTGGCCTACCCGCGGTCGGCTCACCCTCGGCCGTCATCATCGCCGACTTTTCCCGCTTCACGCAGGACTGGAACAGCTTCACGGCCGACGGTTCTGCGGTGCTCATCGGCGACATCCGCTTCGGTATGCTACCGACGAGTGCGCGCCCGCTCTGGTCCATCCGCTGTGAACCGAACATGCCGAGTACCGTCGTCATGGACCGCTCCCTGAATCCGGGCGACTGGATCCGCTTCGGGCAGATGATCGCTGGTACCCATCCCGACTACGTCACCCTGAGATGAGGCACTTCGCCTCTCTCCCCCTCCGAGTGACTCAGCGCAGCTCGAAGCGGTAGCTCGCGACCGCTTCCGCCTCGACCGGCTCACGGTTGCGCGAGGCAGGCGAGAATGTCGACGCGCGCGCGGCCGCCAACGCGGCTTCGTCGAGCAGACGGCTGCCCGAACTCTGCGTCAGCTCAACCTGCCGCACGGAACCATCTGGAGCGAGCGCGATGCGCACGCCGACCGTACCTTCGACGCCGGCGCGACGCGCGCGCTCGGGATAGGCTGGCTCGTGACGAAAAAGAAAGGACGGCGGCACGAACAATTCAGCAACCGGAGCCGGCGCGGCGGCGAGGACTTCGCCCTTAGTAGCGATCGCGACCGCGGCGATGGAAGTCGGCACCGACACGAAGGTCGGCGACGCGACGAGCGGCGCGGCGGAGGGAATAGCGACGGGGACGTTCAGCGCGACGGGGACTGGCAGACCAGCGCCGAGCGCGACGCCTCCCTTGGCTTCACCAAGCAAAGCCACCGGTTCGGCCACGAGCGTCACCAGGACCATACCGCCTTCGCGGGAAGCTTCGCTGACGCCGACGGCTCCGCCCATCCAGACCGCGGCGACAGCTGCAAGGTGGACGCCGGCCACGGCGCTCCAGATTAGGCGATGACGACGGCTTTCGGGCACGCTGGCAGGGTCAGGGCGACGTCGCGTTCCGTCAAGAACGGGCCGTGTCATTTCGCGAGGTCTGGAGGAATCATCCACAGCAGGCTCCATGCTCCGTACGGGCGGAGTCGCGTCGGCTTGGCCGTCCGCTCCAAGGCCAGCAGGCCAGATTTGCGGAAACGGACCGCGGCACCGCCCTCGGCTAGGCCCAGCAGCAGGGCCGTCAGTTCCGCGAGGTGCGGATTGTGTCCGACCAGCAGGCGGCTGCGGCGCGACTTGGCGAGCAGCTCCGCCGTTTTGCGCGGGTCGTGCTCGGGCTCCAACCCACCCAGGACCTTGAGCGGTAACGGCGAACCCGTCGCGAGGCGGAGTAGCTGGGCCGTACGCACCGCGCGGACGAGTGGGCTATGCTCGATCGCGTCGACCTCCTCGAGCGGCACCCGACCCGCGCCCTTGGCGAGCAGGGCGACCTGCCGCTGCCCGTGAGCGGTGAGGTCACGCGAGGCATCCGGCGTCCCGGAGACGGCTTCGGCATGTCGGAGTAGGTAGACTCGCATACCAGTAAATTGGACCAGTAATAATATTAACGCAAATCGGTCTTGCTCACGGGCGCGGTCCATTAACCAATCGCGCGTGCGCTTCGCCGCCATCGCCGCCCTCCTTCTGAGTTTGTCGTTCCCGGCCGAGTCGGCCGCCGCCACCCCCTATTCAAAGGCCGGCATGAGCGTCGACGGAACGATCTGCGTCGACGCCGCGACCGGCGCGGTGCTCTCGGAAGAGAAAGCCGACTTCCCGGGCCATCCGGCGAGCGTGACAAAGCTCATGACGACCCTCCTCGTGCTCGAGGACATCCGGGCGAACCAGACGACCCTGCGCAGGCGGGTGACGGTCACCAAGGCCGCCGCAGATATCGGGGGCTCGCAGGTCTGGCTGGCGCCGGGCGAAAGTTTCACCGTCGAAGAGATGCTCTACGCGTTGCTGCTGAAGTCCGCCAACGACGTGGCTGTGGCCCTCGCCATCGATCGCGCAGGTAGCGTCCCCACCTTTGTCGCCCGCATGAACCGCCGCGCCGCCGAACTGGGCATGACGCGCACGACCTTCGTGACGCCCAACGGTCTCACTTACGGCAAAGGCCCCCACGACACCACCACCGCCCGCGATCTGGCCAAGCTCTCGGTCACGCTCTGCCGGCTCCCGGAAGTGCTCAAGTACACCAGCACGAAGCAGTATATATTCCGCCGGCCGGGTAAACCGCTCGAACTACTCAACCATAACTACCTTCTGAGCTCCTTCCCCGACTGCGACGGATTGAAGACCGGGTGGACGGTGGCGGCGCACGCCTCGATCGTGACCACGGCTAAGGATAAGGACGTCCGGGTTATCGCGATCGTGCTCGGCTGCCAAAGCCCGGCCGGAGCCAAGCCGGAGCAGCGCCTCCGGGATAGCCTGGCGGCCGACCTGATGACCCAAGGTCTCGCTAAATTAAAGAAGCTCGAGGCCGAGAAAGCCTTGCGGCTGGCCCGGACGCCGGCCCCTGCTCCCGCCCGTAAACCCCCGGTAAAAGCTAAGAAAGACGAGGGTTTC
>CAIVYX010000350.1 GCA_903910245.1 uncultured Opitutia bacterium
CACAATCGCGAAGTGGGCCGACAAGGGCGTGAAGTTCCTGGTCATCAACCCGGGAGGCCACACCCACGTCTCGGTCGCCCTCCGCGATTCCATCGCCGGCAGCAGCATGCAGGCCGTCGAGGTGCACATTTCCAATATCTACAAGCGCGAGGAGTTCCGCCACAAGTCCGTCACGGCCTCCGCCTGCGAAGGCGTCATCACCGGGCTGGGCTTCGAAGGCTACCTGCTCGCAGTCGACTTCTTGGTCGCCAAGGCCAAGGCAAAACCCGCCAAGAGCGCCAAGGCCAAGAAGAAATAAGCCTACGCCGCGGGGAACCGCGCGAGGTCGCACTCTTTCCGTAACGCCCTGCCCTCGCAAAGGTAGGCCGCCATCTCGTCAGCCATGAGGGGCGCCCAGACGGTGCCGCGTGGACCAAGTCCGCTGAAGAGGTGAGTCCGCGGCTGCTGCGGGTGCGTGCCCAGGAACGGATGGCTGTCCGAGGTACAGGGGCGGACGCCGGCGATGTGCGCGGTGACGTCGACTTGCACGTCCTGTCCGAAGTAGCTGCGGAACCGCCAGATGAGCTTTTGCTTCTGGGGCTCGGTCGGGGTCTCATCGAGCTGATCCCACTGCCAGTTAGTACCGGTGCGCCAAACGCCCTGCCCGAGCGGCAAGGCCCAGCCTTCGCGATTCAGGATGAAGGGCTTGTCGGCCACGGAAGCGCGTAGCGTGAGCGCCTCACCCTTCGCCGGCTGCCACGGGAGATAAGTGAAAGGTCCGCGTAAGGCCGATTTATAGCCGTCGCAATAGATGATGGCCCCGGCGCGGATTGCGCGCCAGGTGACGCCGTCAGCGTCAGCCACGGCATCAGCCGGATCAAAGGATGCTTCGGTCATGCACCCATTGGCCACTAATTCGGCACGGACATCCGACAGGAGTTTCGGCAGGTCGACCCAAGCACCGTTCATTAAGGCTCCGCCGAATTCGTCCGTCAGGCCCGCATCGAGTTCACCTTGCGCGGAAGTCACGCGCTCGATGAAAGGCTGGCAGCTCTTGCACTCGGTCCGCTTCAGTCCTTTGCCTCGCTGCTCCTCGTCGACGAACATCCGATAGACCTGGATAGGACGGAAGACGCCGAGTTCCGTCAGGCGGGTCTTGGCTGCGGCGAAGAGCTCGGGGTAATCCTTGGTCAGCGTAAAACGCCGACCGGTCAGAGGCGTCATCAATCCGGCCGCGACCTGTGAAGAGGAAGACTTCCAGCAATCATCCACGACATGGACCGTGCGGCCGCGACGCAGCAGTTCCTTGGCGAGTAAGGAGCCCGCTAGGCCTTGGCCAACGATCAAAAAATCAACCTGCATCACCGGAGGGAGACGCAGGTTGAAAGAAGGTCAAATGACGACGACGATTTATCAGAAACCGACGGCGTTCTTGGTGCCCTGCTTGGTCACGATCTTCTCGTCGGTCCAGACCGCGACGCCGCGCTTCACCTCGACGAGGGTAAGCTGGAAGATGAAGGAGCCCTGACGGGTGCTGCCGGCGTTGCTGCGGTCTTCGAGGATCTTGCCCTTGAGCACGTATTCGGCGCGGGGGACATTGGCCTTGGAGCCGGACTCGGCGCGGGCGGCATTGGCGGTGGCATCGTTATCGAGCAACGTGACGCGACCGGCGTTGACCAGCGGCACGGTGAGCTTCGAAAGCAGCAAGGCCGTGTCGAAGTTGTCAGCGGTGTCGTTGGTGATGGCGCCGAGCTGCAGCACCGGCGCGCCCTTGGAGAAGGACGGGGAGGAGATCATCGACTCGAGCATCTGGGAACCAGCGGTGGCGAAGTCTTGGATGTTCACCTTGTCGAGGCTGACCACGAGTTCGCGGCCGGTCGGGTCCTTGTAGGTGGCGGGGGTGCCGCAACCGACGATGAAGACGGCGCAGGCGAGGAGGGAGAGTTTGTGCATGGGAGGGATTAGCGGGAGATGAGACGGAGGCGGCACTCGGCGGACTGCACCTTGAGGGCGGTCGCGGTGACAGTGGTGAGAGCGCCGGGTTCAAGCGGCGTGGCAATCAAGTTGGGCTGGCTTTCGGTCACGGTGCCGTCGGCGGCGAGCCACTCGAAACTGACGTTGATCGCTTGGCGGAGAGAGGAGCCATTGCGAAGGTCGAACTGAACGCGCGTGTAACCGCCATCGGTCTTGGACTTACGCGCCGCGAGGAGCTCGACCTTATTGCCGATGCGATTATCGTTCAACTGCGTCGAGAAACCGCCTTCGGGCTTGGTGGTGGCGTAGTTGAAGGCGGAGGGCGGATTCAGACCGCGCTCGATACTGTCACCGGTCTCGAGAATCGAGGTGCAACCAGCTAGGAGGCCGAGTGCGAGAAGAGGCAGGATTTGTTTCATGGGAAGAGAGAGGTGCAGCGGAGGACGACAGGGAGATTTTCCTGTGTGGACTTGAGGCTTACAAGCAGAACCTTACCCGCCGGGAGCGTCAGGCTCGCTTCGGGGTGCCCGACGACGGTCAGCTTCTGGCCGGGCTTGGCATCCATCCGCACCACCGAGAAACGGGCCGGGAGGCTGGACCAGTTACGCAGGTCGGCCTTGGTGGTGCCGACCGTATAGACCGCCGTACCGACCTTGGTAGCGATGGCCCAAAGCACGGCGCCCGAGCCCGCATTCTGCCGATTGGCGGCCTCTTCGGAGGACTTATTGATCAGGTAACTGGCGGTGGCCTTAACGGCGGCGGAGGTGAAAGCCTGGGCTTTGATGCCTGGCAAGGCCGCTTCGAAATGCTTGGCAATCAGGGCGTCCGGACGGCTGGCGAGGGAGAGCGGGATTTCTTGGGCGTCCAATTTAAGCTTCAAATTGTAATTCAGACCCGAGGGTCGGATAGCTGGCAAGGCGACGCTGACATAGGGCACGCGTGAGGAGACGATAAATAGCGGGATGTCGATCCGTTGCTGATACCACTCCGGACACATGCCCGTTTCGGAAACGACATAGACGATCATGC
>CAIVYX010000351.1 GCA_903910245.1 uncultured Opitutia bacterium
ACGCCCGACCCGGTGAGACGGTCGTGGTCATGGGCCTCGGCCTCATAGGTCAGCTCGCGGTCCGACTTCTCCGAGCCCGCGGTGTCACGGTTGTCGGTATTGACCCCGATGATGCAAAGCGAGCCGACGCCAAGCAGGCTGGTGCACAGGTCCCGGAAATGAGTATGCCGCTAACCACGCTCCTTCCTTCTGGCGGCGTGGCGGGCGTACTCATCACGGCCAGCACCGCATCCAGCGAACCGGTCAATCAAGCCGCGCGCCTTTGCCGGCGTCGAGGTCGCGTCGTCCTCGTGGGCGTGACGGGCCTCACGCTCAACCGCGCCGACTTTTACGAGAACGAGGTTTCGTTCCAGGTCTCGCGTTCCTATGGTTCCGCCGATACGGCCGATTCGTCTTCCGCCCGCGCCAACTTCGACGAAGTCCTCGCGTTGATGGCTTCGGGTGCACTCGACGTCGCCCCGCTGCTGACTTCGCGTCATCCGTTTGCCGTAGCTCCGCAGATCTACGACGACCTGCGTCGTCCGGGCGCCTACGGTCTACTCATCGAATACGCCGTCCCGAACGAAGCGCTCACCCGCACGTTGCCTGGCGCGGACTGGGATAGCCGGACCACCGGCGGCATTGGCGTCATCGGCTGCGGCAACTTTGCTTCCCGTGTCCTCGTGCCCGAGCTCTGTCGCCAAGGCGCTTCGCCCGCGGTCTTCGCCTCCGCTAACGGCCTGACGGCGAAACTACTCGCCGGTACCGCCGCCACGTCGACCACCGACACCTCGGCGTTGTTCGATCACCCCGGGCTCTCGACGGTCTTCATTGCGACCCGTCACGCTGAGCACGGCGAACTCGTCCGCGCGGCGCTCCGCGCCGGCAAGCACGTTTGGGTCGAGAAGCCGCTCGCGCTGACCGAGGCCGACCTCGACGCCACGATGGTCGTCGCGCGCTCTTCCTCCGGCCTCTTCGCTGTCGGCTTTAATCGGCGCTTCGCCCCGCTCGCCCTCCGCCTCCGCGCCCCGCTCGCGTCGAAGTCCGGACCGCGACGCTTCACGGTCGACATCAATGCGGGCCGCCTGCCCACCGCTCATTGGACTTTAGACCCGAAGCAGGGCGGGGGACGCATCGTCGGCGAAGCCTGCCATTTCGTCGACCTACTCCGTTTCCTTTCCGGCAGCGCCATCGCCACCGTCCATGCGAAGTCTCGCGACGGCGACGGACAGGACGGCGGCTGCTTCGAACTCCGCTTCGCTAACGGCGATGTCGCCGCGCTTAACTATCGCACAGATCTTCCCGCGGACCTGCCGAAGGAGCGCATCGAAGTCGCGGGCGAAGGTTGGTCCGCCGAAATCGATAACTGGAAATCACTGAGTTCACAGAACCTTCCCGGCGCTTCGGCGCTGCCCGCTTGGCTGGGTGGTCCCGCCTGCGGCAAAGGCCACGCCGAAGCCCTCACCGCTTTCTTGGCTGGCACCTCCTTAACTCCGCTCGATGAACTCGAAGAAATCTCCCGCTGGAGTATTCGGATGCAGGGGATGAAGGCGGCACAAAGTTGATCCGTTGATCGGTTGGCC
>CAIVYX010000352.1 GCA_903910245.1 uncultured Opitutia bacterium
CGACGAAGTCCACCAGCTTTCAAAGGACGCCTTCAACGCGCTCCTCAAGACGCTCGAGGAGCCGCCGCCCTGGGTTAAGTTCATCCTGGCGACGACCGAGGCGGATAAGATTCTGCCGACCATCACTTCCCGCTGCCAGCGTCTAGAGTTCCATCCGATCTCAGAGGAAGTCATCGCCGCCCAGCTCGCCCGTATCGTCAAGGCCGACGGCGTCACGGCCGACCAGCACGCCCTCACGGCCATCGCCCGCCTCGCCTCTGGCGGTATGCGCGATTCCCAGTCCATCCTCGATCAGGTTATTTCGTTCTCGGGCAAGAAAATCACCGAGGCCGACGTGCTTTCCATCTACGGACTCGCCTCCGTCCAGCAGGTCACCGACCTCTGCCACGGCATCGCCACGTGCGATGGCAAGAAGGTCCTCGCGCTCTGCGATGCTTTCCATGCCGAAGGTCGCGACCTGCTTCGCGTGCTCGCCGACCTCCAGGTCCGCGTCCGTGCCGCCACCCTTGATTCGGTCCGCTCCGGCGGAAACTCCGCTCAGCTCGGCGCAGCGCTCGCCACGGAGCAGCTCGTCCGTTTACTGGAATGCCTGCAGGAAGGGGAGAACGGCATCCGCCAAGGCCTTTCGCCGCGCGCCAACTTCGAGGTGACATTGCTCAAGGCAATCGAGCAAAGTAGGTCAAGGTCGATAGACCTCCTCATCAAAGACATCGCCGCCGCCGCAGCTGGTCTCCCTCGGGAGCCCGGCCAAAAAAAAATAAAAACTACGGCGGCCCCACCGGCCGCGCCTGAGTCCGTCGCCCCGGCGCCCGTCGTCGCTACTCCCGTTGTCGTACCGACGCCTTCACGCGTCGTTGACGTGCCGATCGAGGACTCGGGCATGCTGGAGGATTCACTGCCGCCTTTGGATGTCGAAGCCGCCGAGGCCGAAGCCAGCCACTCTGACCGCCGCGCCGACTTCGTCTTCCCCGAAGCCGCCCTCGCCAGCCTGCCGGTCGCTGAAGTCGGCAAGACCGCTTTCCCGGGCGAAAAAGAATTCGTCGAGGCAGTGAACGCACTGCCGCCCGGACTTAAGGACAAGCTGAAGGACACCATCGGGGCGGACTTCACGGCCCTGCGTCCGATCCCGGCCGGTAAGCTCCGTCGCCCGCTCTGACCGTGGCGCCGTCGACCGAAATCGGCGTCATCTCCGATACGCACGGCCGGCTTCGGGCCGAAGCCATCATCGCCTTAGAAGGATGCGACGTGATTTTCCACGCTGGCGATGTCTGCGGTCCACTCATCGTGCCGCAGCTCGCTGAGATTGCACCCTGCCATGTGGTCGCAGGTAATTGCGATGACGACGAGACGCTCCCGCTGACCTCCCTGCAGGTCGTTACTGGGCTTCGCATCCTGTTGCATCACGGACATCTGCCGGTGGACGAGGAGGCATTCCGGCCCGACATCGTGATTACGGGTCATACCCATCTACCGAAGATCGAGCAGGATGGCGCCGTGCTCCGACTCAACCCGGGCAGCGCCGGCCCTCGTCGCTTTAACCTTCCCGTGACGGTCGCTCGGATTACGGTGCGAGAGGGCAGGGCGAGCGCCCGCCTCATCCCCCTCGACGTGACATGAAGCAACCCCTGCCCATCGATACTCTTCAGGACGGCCTGGTCGCCGCCTGCGGTCGCGTGCGCCGGATAGTCCTGCGCGCTCCTACGGGGTCGGGCAAGTCGACCCGCATCCCCCAGATGCTCCTCGACCTGAATCTCGTGCAGGGCCAGATCGTCGTCCTACAGCCTCGGCGCATCGCCGCCCGCCTCCTCGCCGCGCGCATCGCGCAGGAACGCGAGGTCCGGCTTGGGGGCGAAGTGGGTTACCAGATCCGCTTCGAACGCGTGGAGTCCGCTCAGACGCGCATCAAATTCGTGACCGAGGCCCTCTTACTTCGGCAGATGGCATCGGATCCCGAACTCAAGGGCGTGGGCGCGGTGGTCTTCGATGAATTCCATGAACGCAATCTCCACTCCGATGTGGCGTTGGCCCTCGCCCGCCGCCTCCAGGAGACCCATCGCCCGGATCTGTTGATCATGGCGATGTCCGCGACGCTCGATACCGAGGCTGTTGCGAAGTGGCTTGGCTCGGCTGAGACCTTAGCTGCCGACGGTCGCGCTTATCCGGTCCAGATTGAGTATACCCACATGCCGCGCAATTCGACCCGGCCGATCTGGGATGCCGCGGCAGAACAGGTGCGTCGCGTCCTGCAGGAAGAGGACGAAGGCGACATCCTGGTCTTCATGCCGGGGTCATATGAAATCATGCGCACCATCGGCGCGGTGCGGAATCTTCCCGAATCCGGCGGCGTCGATATCCTTCCGCTTTACGGTGAACTACCTCCCGAAGAGCAGGATCGTGCGGTCAAGCCAAGCCCCGGCCGTAAGGTCATCGTTGCGACCAACGTTGCCGAGACCTCGCTGACGATTCCCGGCGTCCGCGCCGTGGTCGACGCCGGCCTCGCCCGTATCGCCCGCTTCGATCCCCATCGCGGTATCGACACCTTACTTGTCGAGCCGGTCTCGCAGGCGTCCGCTGAGCAGCGCGCCGGTCGCGCCGGTCGAACCGGTCCCGGCCGCTGCATCCGACTTTGGTCGCAGACCGACCACGAAGCCCGACCACTCCGCGAAGTCCCGGAAATCAAGCGAGTCGACCTCTCCGAGACGATCCTCCTCCTGCTATCTTCCGGCTGGGGAGATGCCGCTACTTTCCCTTGGTATGAGAAGCCAGACGACAAGGCGCTTCAGCGCGCTTTGACCGTCCTGGCGGACCTCGGGGCCGTCGACGCTCAAGGCAAGTTGACCCTAATCGGACGCCGCATGTCGGTCTTCCCGGCGCACCCGCGTTATGCGCGGATGCTGCTCGCTGCGGGCGAGCTCGATTGCGTCTACGAGGTCTGCCGCATCGCCGGCCTCGCCCAAGGGCGCGACATCCTTTTCCGCAAGGTCGACGACCGCACCGAGAACGCTCGTGACTCCGTCGAGCAGGAGGATGGATCCGACTTCTTCCCGCGCCTCGCTTTACTGCAACAGGCGATCGACCTCAAGTTCGACGCCGACGCCTGCGATCGCTTCGGCGTGCACGGCCAAGCCGCTCGCCAGGCCGATCAGGCCGCCCGCCAGTTCCATAGGCTCGCCGAAGGGCAGGGGCTCCCCGTCAGTGACCGTATCGCCGATTCCGCCGCCATCCGCCGCTGCCTGCTACTCGGTTTCTCCGATCGCCTCGCCGTCCGGCTCGATGCGGGCACCCTCCGCTGCGCCTTGGTGCACGGTCGCACCGGCGAACTCCGTCGCGAGTCGTCCATCCGTAACGCCAAGCTGTTAGTTGCGGCGGAAGTCGATGAGATCCAGGCGCGCGGGGGTGTGACGACCTATCTTTCTCTGGCGACCGCCATCGAGGAGTCCTGGCTGCAGGAGCTATTCCCCTCCGAATTCTCCACGGTCAATCATGTCCGTTATGACGCCACCCAACGTCGCGTCGTCACGCGCGTCGAACGACGCTTCCGCGACTTGGTCCTCGAAGCTAAGGAGCGCGATGATGCGCCGTCCGATGCCGCCAGCCGAATCCTCGCCGAGGAAGTCGCCGCCGGCCGTCTGGAACTCGAGATGTGGGATGCGCCGGTCGACGCGTGGATCCGTCGGGTGAATTTCCTGGCGAAGCATTGTCCTGAACTGGGCATCCCCCTTTTCGATGAAGCTGCTCGTCGCATGGTGATCGAAGAAGTCTGTACCGGCGCCGTGGCCTATCGCGACATCCGTGACCGCCCAGTCTTCGGCGTCGTTCGTGGCTGGCTGACGCACGGACAGGCCATGGCGCTCGAGACCTATTGCCCGGAGAAACTCATCCTGCCGCGGAAGAAGCATCCGGCCCGCATCGAGTACACCGCCGATGGCCAGGCGGAGATCGAGGCGACGGTGCAGGAGCTCTATGATTTCCCGGGCAGTAAGCTGCGCGTGTGCCTCGGCAAGGTGCCGATGGTTATTTGCATTCAGTCGCCTGCCCGCCGCACGCAGCAGCGCACCACCGACCTCGACGCTTTCTGGAAGGGTTCCTACGAAGGCGTGAAGAAGGAGCTACGCGGTCGTTATCCTAGGCACGAATGGCGCTGACCCCATGAGCACTTCTTCCGCGCCTTGGTTATCGGTTCCTATCCATGTCATCGACTTCGAGGGCAGTAGCCGCACCGGTGTCGTCGAGTTCGGCGTGGCCACAATTCTGGGCGGCGAAATTGTCTCCGCATCGACAAGCCTGCACGCGTCGCGCTTCCCGGTGCCGGCGATTGACACCCAGTGTCATGGCCTGGCGGCCAAGGACCTGAAGGGTTTACCACCGTTCGAATCCGAATGGGATCGCTGGGTTTCTCTTCGCCGCACTGGTCTGCTCGCGGCGCATAACGCCACCGTCGAAGCGGGACTCTTGCGTAGCACTTGGTCGCGGCCCTCCGCCGTACCGTCGTTCGTAGGCGAGGAAGCCACCGTTGCCGAATGGGGCCCGTGGATCGATACTTGCCGGCTCGCCCGGGCTTGGGCCCCCACCTTTGGGGACTTCCGCCTCTCGTCGCTGGTGTCGGTCCTTCGTCTGGCCCCTCGCCTCGATGCGCTGGCCGCGGAGCATTGTCCCCCGAACCGCCGCCGATATCACTGCGCATTATACGATGCGCTGGCTGCGGCCTTGGTATTGCGGGCTCTTTGCGGGCTGGAAGGGCGCTCGGCCGCCCCCCTCTCGCAGCTGGTCCGTGACAGCGTGTCGGCTCCGGCCGCCGATGACCTGATGCAAGGCGAGCTCGGGCTATAGTTTCCGCTTCACTCCGAGGGGAGAGCCTAACTAGATAGGCGTCCCTCTATGGCTTCCAAGTCCCCCATTCGCGTCGCGGTCACCGGCGCCGCCGGCAACATCGGTTACGCCGCAATCTTCCGCCTGGCTTCCGGCGCCGTCTTCGGAGCTGACCAGCCGGTCGCCCTGAACCTGATCGAAGTCGGGCCCGGCCTCAACGCCCTCGCTGGCGTCGTGATGGAACTTCAGGACTGCGCCTTCCCGCTGCTCACTGACGTCGTCGCCACTGGCGACCTCAACGAAGGCTTCAAGGACGCTGATTGGTGCCTGCTCATCGGCGCCGTGCCCCGCAAGGAAGGCATGGAGCGCAAGGATCTCCTCGGCATCAACGGCAAGATCTTCATCGGCCAAGGCGAAGCCATCGCGCGCAATGCCAGGAAGTCCGTCAAGGTCCTCGTCGTCGGTAATCCCTGCAATACCAACGCGCTCATCGCCCTGCGTTCCGCCGGCAATCTACCCGTCGAGAACTTCTTCGCGATGACCCGCCTCGACGAGAACCGCGCCAAGTCGCAGCTCGCGGGCAAGGCCGGAGCACACAACTCCGTCGTCAAGAACGTCGCCATCTGGGGTAACCACTCGTCGACGCAGTATCCTGACTTCACCAACGCCACCATCGGCGGCCAGCCCGCCATGCAGGTCATCACCGACCACGCCTGGCTCAAGGAGACCTTTGTCTCCGACGTCCAGAAGCGCGGCGCCGCCGTCATCAAGGCCCGTGGCGCCTCTTCGGCCGCCTCCGCCGCCAACGCCGCGCTCGACACCCTGCGCAGCCTCCACGTCCCGACTCCGGCCGGCGAATGGCATTCCGTCGCTGTCCTGTCCAAGGGCGACTACGGTATCACGCCGGGCATCATGTTCGGCTACCCGCTCCGCACCAAGGCCGACGGCTCCTGGGAAATCATCCAAGGTCTGCCGCTCGACGCCTTCTCCAAGGAAAAGATCGCCATCACCGAGAAGGAATTGCTCGAAGAGCGCGCCACCGCTTCGGAAGCCCTCGGCCTGAAGCTCTGAATCGCCTTCGGTCAAAGAGAAGGCGACACGGGTATCCGGGTCGCCTTTTTCATGCCCCTGCGATTAGGGCGCCGGAAGGCGGACCAGCGTGATGTCGGCGGGGCGGCAGCTACCGAGGCGGATCTCGCCCGCGTTAGCGCCGGTGAAGATTGGCGGCTCGGGGTAGATGATTTCGATGCCACTGGCGGCCCGTCCTGCATTGATCTTCTGGAGGCCGATGAAGTCGATAATCACTGGATTGGCGCTACTCAGGAGCGTCTTCTCGGAACGACTCCAGCTCGCATCGAAGTCGGGCCCGCCGAGTAATTGGTAGCGCTCGAGCGAAAGGATGGTGAGCACGTTACGCTTAGCGAGCTTCGGGATGGCGCAGACTTCGACGGCTGCCTTGTAGGCGTTGAAGGGATTGTCGAGGAAGCGCTCGGAGTTAGCCATGTTGCCGAGGGAGGCTGACGCCATCGCTCCGTGTACGCCGAGAGATTTGCTGTCGGTAAGCACAGGCAGGTTGATCCAGAAATCGACCCCATCGATCAGCGTCTTTGGCAGCACACTCACCCGCGCATCGTCCCATGCCACGGCTTGGGTGCCCGGACGAGGCAGGACTTGGTTCTCGTAGCGTAGCTGGCTTTCCTTAGCCCAATCTGCTGCAAAGGTGTCCCAGGCGGCGACCGGAAACCCTTCGAAGGTCTGGCTCTGCGTGGAAAGGGGAGGCAGGAAGCCTGCCTCACGGAGGCTATCCGCCTTGGCATCGCAGATCGTGATGGCGTTCTGGGCGAAGCCGCGCCGCATGAGGGCGGCGGTGATCGCCCGGACCAGGGGCTTGGGGGTAGCTAGGCCGGCACCGCTTTCGGATGAGAGCTTGAGGCCACAACGGCGCAGTTCGGCCGGCCGGAGGCCGACGCCGGTGCGGCTCTCGAATTCGCCAAGGGTACGTTCGACCGCAGCGGCGTAATCCTTATCGCTGAAGCCGCCGAGCTTCTGCTCGATAACAAGTAGCTTGGGATCGGTGGCCGCCTGGGCGCTGGCGATGCCGACCGACAGGGCGATGAGGGCGAGCATACGCATGACTTTATCTTCGCCCTGCGGGGCTGGCTTCGCAAGTCGCTGTTTTGTTTGCGCAGGTCGACAAGGACCCCATCGTGGGGCTCATGTCTGCCCCAGTCGCCTCCGCCCAGCGTCGCACCCTTGGGCTCATCTTCCTGACGGTGTTCATGGATATCGTGGGCTTCAGCATCATCATCCCGCTGTTCCCCCATTTGCTCGACCACTATATCCGGACTGAAGGCTCCGCTGGCACGCTGATTGGCTCTCTGAATTCGGCTGCCGAATGGATGGGTGGCGACACGGTCTTCAAAAAGACGGTCCTCTTCGGTGGTTTGCTGAGCACCCTGTATTCCTTGCTACAGTTCATCTTCTCTCCGATTTGGGGCGCGTTATCTGACAGGTTGGGACGCCGTCGTATCCTGACCATCACCTTGGCCGGCAACGCCCTTTCCTATCTTCTCTGGATTTTCGCCGCCCAATTCTGGGTCGTGGTCCTGACGCGTCTCGTCTCGGGTATGATGGCTGGCAACATCGCCGTCGCCAGCGCTGCGGCCGCGGATATCACTGATGAGAAGGACCGCACGAAGGGGATGGCCGTGGTCGGCATCGCCATCGGCCTGGGCTTCGTCTTCGGTCCCGTCATCGGCGGCTTGGCGTCGTCTGTCCAGTTCGCCCACGCGCCGACTACGGGTTCCTTCGGGCTTAATCCCTTCTCCGTTCCCGCTGCCATTGCGGCGTCGCTTTGCGTGCTTAACTTCCTCTTGGTCGCAAAGTTCTTCCCGGAGACCTTGGCGCCGGAGCGTCGGGCAGCGGCTGACGCCAAGCGTCCTTCGATCTTCGACCTCGCCACGGTTCGTTCTTCCGCCGTGCGTCGCACCTCGTTCGCGAATCTGGTCTACCAGGTCGCTTTCACCGGCATGGAGAACACGATCGTGTTCCTGACCTTTGCGCTGTTCGTCTACAATCCGCGCGATAATGCGTGGCTCTTCCTTTTCAACGGAGCCTGCATGATCTTCGCCCAAGGCCTCGCCCGTCAGCTCGTCAAACGACTGGGGCAGCGCAAGGTCATCATGCTGGGGATGCTGATCGCCTCCGTCGCCTTTTTCGTGGTCGCTTGGATTCCGCCGACGCTCGCCGCCGCTGGCGATGGTGCCGAGACGACCTTCTATCTTGGGCTCGGCCTGATCTCCTTTGCGACGGGCCTGATCCTGCCAAGCGTGTCCGCACTTGTCTCGCTCTACTCCGATGCTTCCGAGCAGGGCCGTAATCTCGGCATCCTGCGCTCGGCCGGCTCACTGGCGCGCGTCATCGGACCCGTCACCGCGGCGCTTCTATATTTCCACTTTGGTTCTCACTTCTGGGTCTACATCGGCGGTGCATTGCTGATGTTGCCCGCTATCTGGGTCGTCCGTGGTCTGCCTGATCCGGAATCCGAACGGTTGAAGGCTTAACCTTTAGCCAGGGCTAGACCGAGGGCGTCTCCGGTCCGTATGACGTGCATCAGAGCGATGCCGCCACGGAACGCTCCGTGGAAATGGAGACCAGGGTGCGCGGATTCGGCTTGGGTGAGCGCTTCTTCGCGGCGCCGTTGGCCGGCATCGTATTGCGGGATGGCCCGTTCCCAGCGCTGAATCCACTCCTTGCGCGGTGCCGCCTTGATGCCGAGCGTCACGGCGAGTTCTTCGTCGACGACTTTGCTCAAGGCTTCGTCGGACAAGGCGGCCAGGTCGGGTCGGCGGGCGCCGCCGATAAAGCAGCAGAGCAGGGCGTGGCCTGCGGGGGCGCGGGCCGGTAGGACCGACGTTGGGAAGAGGCAGCCGAGGACATCGCGTTGCTCGGCGCCCGGTGTGAGATAGCCGAAGCCGTCTAGTGGATGTGGGATATCGGCGAGGGCATAGCCACGGGCGACGACGGTTACGGCTGGCACGGAAGCGTTCTCCCAGTCGCGCAACATGCGCGTCACGGATTCGTCAAAGGGTAGGGAGGCCCAGTGCCAATGGGGTGCGGTGACGATTAGGTGTTTGGCGCAGGCGCCATCCTCGATGCCGTCGGCATTCCGCCAGGCGACGTTCCATCCTTTGGCGTCGCGTCGAATCTGCGTGGCGACGGTACAAAGGTGGACATTGGTGTCGCCGATTGTCGCCGCCATTGCGTCGGCCATCTGTTGCATTCCGTGAGGGAAGCCGACGACCTTGCGCGTCACCTTGGGCGCGCGCCGCAGTCCACTGAGCACTGAGCCGTATTGCTGTTCGAAGCCGTGGATACGGGGGAAGCAGTCGGCCATTACTAGCTTCGCTGGGTCTCCCGCGTGGACGCCATTGACCACCGGATCCATGAGCATCGCGGCGGCCTCGGGGCCGAAGCGACGGGAAGCGAAGGCCTCGACGGTCTCGCCAACTGGGCCGCCCTTCGTCCGGAAAGGTTCGGAGAGGAGGCGGAGTTTTCCCGACCAGCTCAGGAGGCTGGATGTGAGAATCGCGAGAGGATTACCGCCTAAGCCGTGGAGCTTTCCGTGAGCATAGATGAATCGTTTGGCCGCCCGCATGTCGGCGGTTTGCGTGGCCTCAGCTAAGCCATACGCGGCGAGCAGGGCCTCGTCGGCTTCGCCTTCGAGCTGAAGGGTATTGGGGCCGGTCTCCACCACCCATCCGCCTTCGCGGACCGTCCGGATGGATCCGCCGACTCGGGCAGTGGGCTCGATGACCTTCACTTTCGCGCCGGCGCGGGTCATGGCGTTGGCGACAGCCAATCCGGCCGGTCCGGCTCCGAGTATGACCGCATCGAGCATCATGGCTCCATTATCGAGGCTGAACGATAGGGTTGGCAACCCTGCGTCCTTGCGACTGTCTATTCACCCATGAGGGCCTTGCTGCTTCTGCTTCTAACCGCCTCGTGTCTGGCGGACACCGTCACCATGAAGGACGGCACTTTTCTCAAAGGTCGCATCGACCGCATCGCCTCGGGTGTGCTCGAGATGCGTGTGCCAGCACTCGGCGAGGCCAATGTGCAGCGACTGCAGTTGGCGTTGGTCGAATCATTCGTCACAGATGACACCGTTCTGGTCAGTTCCGGCGGCGTGGTGTCGCGCGGCCCAGCTAACGCCGCTGGCGGTCGCGTGGCTTCACAAGGTGGGGTGGAGACCGGCCCGCTGGACGTCGCTTTGGAGCTGTGGCGCGATCCGTCCCTCCGTCCGGCGGAGACCGCGGGTACCCGCCAGTGGATCACGCAGGCCGACGTCGATATCTCGGGCCGTAACGGCGTCGTCACCGGGTCTGGCTTCAGCGCTGGCTTTTCGGCCAAGGGTGTGACCAAGGCCAGTACCGTAATCGCCGGCGTGCGGCTGGTGCGCGCCGAGTCGGGAAATTTGGCTTCGGCTGATGACCTGCATGCCACTGTTTCTTATGAGACCAATCCGACCGACGTCGTCTTTTGGTACGCGCGTAGCGATACTGGTTATGATAATGCCCGCCTGATCGACTTCTTCTCCGTCAACGCGGCGGGCAGAGGCTTTCGCTTACACACTGACGCCAAGGGAAAGCTCGACGCACGGCTTGGTCTGGCGCACCGCTTCGAACGCTACGCTTCGCCGAGCCAATCGTCCTTGGCGGCGCCTTCGGCGGATATCGGCCTAGTCTTCTCGCGAGAGCTCGGGTGGGCGGCCTGGGACACTTCGCTCAATTTTGTGCCCTCGTTCCTGACGACCGGTGACTTCTATGTCCGTCACGAGACGAGTCTCAATATCCTGCGGAACGCTGGGCCGCTTTCTTTGAGGGTGGGGGTATCTAACGACTACAGGTCCAAACCCCTCCCAACCCAGGTGAAGACGGATACTGCCTATTTCCTGCGGACAACCTATGTCTGGAAGTGAGCAGGTTAGGTTTGCCTAAAAATAGACACAGTTGCCTAAAAAAGCACAAAACCCCCTGTGAATGGTTACCTATTGAACCGTGGCACAGTGGGTGCTTTGAAATTGTTGGTAATTAAACACCTTTCCAATCCCCCAATCAATGAGCACCAACCCAGCCCGCCGCAACGCCATC
>CAIVYX010000353.1 GCA_903910245.1 uncultured Opitutia bacterium
CGCAAGCCCATCCGCCTGTACATGGCCGTCGGCGACCGCGATAACTACAACCCCAACGTCATGAAGGACGGCATGCATGACTGGGTTGAAGCCAACCACCGCATGGCCAAGGTCCTCAAAGACAAGGGGTATCATTACCAATACCTCTTCTGCCAGAACGCGGGCCACGGCGTCGGCAATGCCCGCAGCCAGATCCTCCCCGGAGCCCTGGAGTGGCTCTGGCAGGGCTACCAGGCGCGCTGAGAGTTGAGCCGTGATCGGCGGGAGTCCACCCGCCGCCATAAGTGCCGTTTTACGTATAAGAAACTTCGTCTTTGTATTTCGACACAAAGGGGCGCTGGGCTCATAACTCGCCCACCCCCATGCGCCTTCTCCTGGCATCCCTATACGCCCTTCACCTTGGTGCCGGCGAACTTTTCGTCGCGCCCGACGGCAAGGACGCAAATGCCGGCACGAAGTCAGCCCCTTTCGCGACCTTGGAACGCGCCCGAGCCGAGATCCGCGCGCTCAAGACCGCCGGTCACTATCCGGCCGACGGCATCACGGTCAGCATCGCTGGCGGTCGCTACCTCCGTGACCGGTCCTTCGACCTAAACGAAAAAGACTCGGGCACCGCGGAAGCACCCGTCATCTATGCTGCCGCTTCGGGCGAACACCCGCGTCTAATCGGCGGCAAGGTCATCCCTCGCTCCGCTTTTCATCCAGTGACGGATGAGGTTTTCCTCAATCGCGTCGTTTCCCACGCCGCCCGCCGACATCTGCTGCAGGTCGACCTGAAAGCGCTCGGCATAAAGGACTACGGCACGCTCCAGCCGATGCACGCCTTAGATTTCGGCTCGCGAACACACTACCTGCCAGCGCCGCTGGAAATCTTCATCGACGGTCATCCGGCTACGCTCGCCCGCTGGCCCAATCGCAACGAAACGTATCCTGTTCTCGGCATGATCGAAAACGCCGTCCAAGAGATGGAGCGCGATGCCAAGGGCGGAGCCGTCCAGTATTCGACGCTCACGCTGAAGAACGTGCCTGCCAATTCCTGGGGCAGCGGCAAGGATGGCGATTTCCCGGCGATCTTTCCTCAACAGGCGCTCTGTCACATGGCTGAATGGGGCAAGCTCGACGATGCCTATGTCGTCGGAGGACTCATCCGTGCTTACGCCAGCACCAGCCGTCGCATCGAGGCGTTCGACGCCAAGCAAGGCACGGTCCGTTTCAGCACGCCTGTGAAGGTCTGGCCCACTTACAAGGATGAGGCCAAATGGTTCTACTTCTCCAATCTCCCCGAAGAAATCGACGTCCCCGGCGAATATTACCTGGATCGTCAGACCGGCATCCTGACGCTCTACCCTCCCGCCGACTTCGGCCCGAAGTCGGAAATCGTCGTGTCGATGCTAAGCGATGTCCTCGTCGCCATGGAAGGCTGCTCCCACGTCCACCTCCGCGGCCTGACACTCGAGGCCAGCCGCACCAGCGGGGTCTATATCGAACGCGGTGAAGATAACCTACTCGAGGGCTGCCTCATCCGGAACACCGGCATCGTCGGCGCGCAGATTGGCTTCGGCTGGGACACGGGTGTCGTCGGCGAATGGGAAGACGCCCATCGCGGCGAAAGCAACGTCCCGGCGGAAATAAAGGCTGCCGGAGCCGGCAAGCCTCTGCCTCGTCTGCCCGGCGCCTTCCGACACCTGCTCTGCACCGGACTGGAACGCCTACCCGTGCGCCTTCCTGGGGCGACGGCCATGGATCGACAGGGCGGCAAGAATAACGGCCTGAAAAACTGCGTCATCCGCGACACTGGCCTCGGCGGCGTGATCCTCGGCGGCGGCGACCGCAAGACCCTGACCCCGGCGGGTAATTTCGTCCTCGACTGCGACATCCATCACAACGACCGGCGCCTGCACATGTACGCCGAAGCCGTGATGGTCGACGGGTGCGGCAACATCGTCGCAGGAAACTACCTGCACCATAATCAGGGCGGCCTGCTCTACTTCCTGGGCAACGACCACCTGATGGAGTTCAACGAGATCGCCTACGGCCTGACAGGATCGAAAGATGGCGGCGTCGTGGAGACACGCCAGAACCCCGGCATGCTCGGCAACCGGTTCCGGCATAATTACCTCCACGACAACGAGCGAGGCAGCCTCGACCATAACGCCCAGAACAGCACCCTCTACCTCGACAACAGCACGCACGGCGTCGAAGTCTTCGGCAACGTCTTCCGCCGCAATATCGGTCGAACCTTCAAACCCTTCGCGCGGTCAGCCATCGGCGTCACCGAAGGTCACCTGCACGCCATCTCCAATAACCTGTTCATCGATAACCCCGGTGTGAAAACCAACGATGGAGCGGACTTCGCGAAGACCGCCGCTACCTTCCGGGCCAACCTAGGCATGCTTACCCTCGATGTGGACGTCACTAAGCCTCCCTACTCGAAGAAGTATCCTGAGTTCGCTCAGCTCTACGCTAACATCGTCACCAAGAAAGACCCCGCCACCCCGTTCTTCAACCGGGTCTTCAACAATGCCCTCATCGGCAACGACGAAGACGTCGGCCCTTCGCGCTATCCCGACAAGGATTACCGCCACCATAACGTAGCCATCGACACCAACCCTGGCTTCGTCGACGAGACTTCGGGCGATTACACGCTCCGCCCTGATTCTCGCGTCTTCAAGGAAATCCCCGGCTTCGAGCCAATTCCCTTCGAAAAGATGCAGCGCGCCAAGGCGCTCAAGAATCTCAACCCCTAAGCCTAACTCCATGCGCGTAGTTCACTCCATCCTGTCGTCCTTACTGGTCGTCACCGCCTCCCCCCTAATAGCGGCCGAGGTAGCCAAGCCCGTCAACCCGAACACCTGGATCAAGGCATCGACGGATCACCCCGACGCCCAATACAAAGTCGGTGAGAAGGTCACCTATATCGTAGTCCTCGCAGACAAAGCACCGAGCACCCCGGTCGAGCTCGAGTGGAAACTGACCCTCGATGGCGCAAAGGTTTTGAAGGAAGGCACCCTTACGCTCAAAGACGGCCAGGCGACAGTGGAGGGAACGCTCGAGTTCCCCGGGGTACTCCAACTCAAGGTCACTCCGACCAAAGATGCTGGTGCGCTCGGCATCGGTCTGGCCGGTGCGGCGATCGATCCTTACAAGATCGAGCCCACGGCGAAGCTTCCGAAGGACTTCAAGGAATTCTGGGATACTCAGACCGCCGGGCTCTCCCGTATCCCCCTCGACCCCAAGATCACTCCGGTCGACCAGCCCAACCCGAATATCGAACTCTACGAGGTCAGCTTCGCCAATATCGACGGACGACGCTCCCATGGCTACCTCGCTAAGCCGAAAGGGGCGA
>CAIVYX010000354.1 GCA_903910245.1 uncultured Opitutia bacterium
AGAACGAGAGTACAATGTAAACAGGCCAGCTTCCACGCCTGCCTCACCATGATCCGCCTCACCGCCCTACCCCTCCTGCTGCTCGCCGTGGCCAGACTGGGCGCGGCCGTAGACTTCGACCGAGAGATCCGTCCGCTCCTACAGGAACGCTGCGTGGAGTGCCATGGAACAAAGAAAGTAAAGGCCAACCTTCGCCTCGATGCCAAGCCGTACGCCCTGAAGGGCGGCGAATCCGGCCCGGCCTTCGTCGCCGGCAACCCGGCCAAGTCCCTCCTCTTCGATCGCATCACCACTCAGGACGACGAGAAGAAGATGCCGCCCAAAGGGAAACCGCTGACGGCCACCCAGACAGAGACGATTCGGCAGTGGATTGCCGAAGGTGCAATCTGGCCCGAGAATGCAACCGACCAGGCCGCGCGCCGTGACCCGCGACTCGACCACTGGTCGGTACAGCCGGTACGCAAGGAATTCGGTTCGGCCAAGTCCGTCGATGATTTCGTGTCCGCCCGACTCAAGGAGACCGGCCTTCGCATGTCACCCGAAGCCGACCGACGCACCCTTATCCGCCGCCTGAGTTTCGACCTGCACGGCCTGCCGCCCTCCCCCGAACGCGTGGAGGCGTTTGTCCGGGACGACTCCCCGGAAGCCTATCTGAAGCTCGTCGACGAACTGCTGGCCTCGCCTCGTTACGGCGAACGCTGGGCGCGTCACTGGCTCGACATCGCTCACTACGCTGACACGCATGGCTTCGAACGCGATCAACTGCGGCCGAACGCCTGGCGCTACCGCGACTACGTCATCGCCTCGCTCAACGCGGACAAGCCCTACGACCGCTTCATCCGCGAACAGATCGCCGGTGACGTCGTGGCCCCTGCCGACCCGGAGGCCATCGTCGCGACCGGCTTCCTCGCCGCTGGACCGTGGGATTTTGTTGGTCAGGTCGAAACCCAGAGCGCCTTGCTGAAGCGGGCCGCACGCGCGGGCGACCTCGACGACATGGTCACGCAAGTCATGACCTCGACCATGGCCGTGACGATGAACTGCGCGCGTTGCCACGACCACAAGTTGGACCCGATCGCCCAGAAGGAATACTACGGACTCTGGGCCGTCTTCGCCGGCGTGAAGCGTGAAGACCGGCACATCGACCCGCAAGCGAAGGCAGCCTATGACAAGGAAAGGGAAAGACTGAACGGCCAGCTGGCCAGCCTCCGGACAGAGATCGCCCGCTTGAGCGGCGAAGGCTTCCCGCTCGCCTCACTGCTCCCACCGGACTCCGGCATCGACCGACGCAACGGCACGGTGACTAAGGCCAAGCAGGCCTACTTCAACGACCTGCGGGTCGACACCTTCCAGAAGGTCGAAAAAGTACCCGGGGTACTGGGCGTCTTCCTGCCGGCCGGCAAGGCTGACATCAAGGTCGATGAAAAGACCGTACTCAAAGGCCTACCTAAAACCAATGGTCACGCTTGGGACGCCATCGCCAACCGCCCCCTCAGCGCCCAACGCAGCACCAAGCTGAACGGCGTAGATTATGCGACCAAGGGACGGACGATGCTCGCTCTGCACGCCAACGGCGGCATCACCTTCGATCTGCCGAAGTTACGCGAACTTAGCGGCCTGCGCTCCACCCGCCTGACCGGCGTCATCGGCTTCGGAGCGGACGCGACCGCGGCGAGTACCCTGGCCGACTTCACGGTCTACATCGACGACCAGGTAAAATTCCAGAAGCTTCATCTCCGCAAGGATCAGACCGCCGTGCTCGACGTCGAGATCCCCCTGACGGCCAAGACGCTCACGCTTGTCGCGACCGACGGCGGCGACGGCATCAGCAGCGACCTCCTTTTCATTGGCGACCCCAAGCTGGAGCCGACCGCCGACGAGGCCAAACTGGCGAAGGCTGATGCCGCACGCCTGCAGTCCCTGCGTGGCCAAACCAAGGAGATCGAGACCTCGCTCGGCAAACTGACCGAACCAGCAAAAGTCTACGCCGCGGTACCTCAGAAGGAAGTGCCGGTCATCAAACTAAACCGCCGCGGTAATCCGGAGGACACTGGCGAGGAGGTCACGCCCTCGGGCTTCGCCTGGGTGCGGCACGCTCCGGCCTCCTTTGGCGGCAGCGACCGTCCGGAAGGCGAGCGACGCCAAGCCCTCGCGGAGTGGATCACCCATCCCGAAAACCCCCTCACCCGACGCACGATGGTTAACCGTCTCTGGCATCATCACTTCGGCCAGGGTATCGTGACCACCCCGAGCGACTTCGGCCTGGGCGGTGACCGCCCCAGCCATCCCGAACTACTCGACTGGCTGGCCACAGAATTCCAGCGCAACGGCTGGCGCCTCAAACCCATCCACCGCCTCATCGTGATGAGCGCGGCCTACCGCCAATCCGCGCTCACCGTTGACGCCAAGGCCGCGGGGATTGATTCCACCAACCGCCTGCTCTGGCGACAGAACCCGCGCCGCCTCGATGCGGAATCCCTCCGCGACGCGGTACTAGCCACCAGCGGAAAACTCGACCTCACCGCGGGCGGCCCGGGCTTCAAGGACTTCGATTACGTCGAGGCCTACGCCCCGATCTATAACTACGCCTCCCCTGATAAGCCCGAGCTTTGGCGCCGCAGCGTCTATCGTTTCGTCGTCCGGACGACCCCGCATACTTTCCTAGCGGCCCTTGATTGCGCCGATCCGGCGAACCTTACGCCCGCGCGCAACCGCACCACCACAGCAATCCAGGCCCTCGCCCTCTCCAATAACGAGTTCATGCTCCGGCAGTCGCGACACCTCGCCACCCGCGTCGAGAACGAAGGCGGCCCGGGCGCCGCCGGCGTCGATCGCGCCTTCGCCCTCACCTTCCAGCGCGCGCCGACTGCGACCGAACGCCGCGCGGCCGTCAACCTCGTGAACGAACAGGGACTCTTCGCACTCTGCCGTGCCTTGCTCAACGCCAACGAGTTCTCCTACCTCGACTGACCCGCCATGGATTCCCCCTACTTCTGCAATCGTCGCCAGCGCATGGTCGGGCGCCGCGATTTCCTCTGGGAACTCGGCGGCGGCCTCGGTGGCGTCGCCCTCGCCGCGATGCTCAACGAGGCGCAGGCGGCGCCCGGCCCGGCTGGTCGCAGCGGCCTACACCATGCCGCCAAGGCCAAGGCGGTCATTCAGATTTTCTGCCCAGGCGGACTGAGTCACGTGGACTCGTGGGACTACAAACCCGAGCTGACGAAACGTCAGGGCAAGCCGTTCGATACCGACGGCAAGGTGCAGTTCTTCGCCTCGAAACCGGGCAACTGCCAGGGCAGCTACTGGCCATTCCGTCAGCACGGCCAGAGCGGACGCTGGATGAGCGACCTCTTCCCGAAGCTCTCGGGCAAGGTGGATGAAATGGCGTTCATCCATTCGATGCAGAGCAAGTCGGCCCTCCATGGTCCGGCGATGTTCATGGCCAACAGCGGCTTCATCCTGCCGGGCTTCCCGAGCATGGGTGCGTGGGTCACCTACGGACTAGGCAGCGAGTCGGCCGACCTACCCTCGTTTGTCGTCCTTCCTGATTCGCGCGGACTCCCGCCCGGCGGCGTCGTCAACTGGGGCGCCGGTTTCCTCCCCGCGATTCACCAGGGGACGACGCTGAACAGCGACCCTTCCCAGCCGCCGCTCCAAGACCTCTTCCCGGCAAAGGAATTCTCCCATCTCCGCGGCAATGCGGAGAAGTCCTCGCGCGATTTCCTCGGGGCGCTCAATCGGGCCCACGCGGAGACCCGCGGAGCCAATTCCGAACTCGAGGCCCGCATCGGTGCCTACGAACTTGCCGCCCGCCTGCAGCTCAGCGCGCCCGAGGCGACGGACCTCACTGGCGAAACCGAGGCGACGAAAAAACTTTACCGCCTCGACCATGAGGACATCGGCACCTTCGGTCGCCAATGCCTTCTCGCACGACGCTTGGTGGAACGCGGCGTCCGCTTCGTGCAGATCTACTGCGGAGCCGAGAATACCGGCGCCAAGAAGATCCGCCCCAACTGGGATAGCCATGAAGACCTTGTCCGAGACCACGGGTACTGGGGGCCGATTCTCGACAACGGAGCGGCGGCGCTCCTGACGGACCTGAAGTCTCGCGGGCTACTCGACAGCACACTCGTCACCTGCACCAGCGAGTTCGGGCGCCAGCCCGCCGCGCAAGGCAAAGGACGTGACCATAATGCTGGCGCCTTCACCGCCTGGATGGCCGGCGGTGGCGTCAAAGGTGGCGTCGCCTACGGCAGCACCGACGAACTCGGGGCCAAGGTCGCCGACAAGCCTGCCTATTGCTACGACCTGCACGCGACCGCCCTGCACCTACTCGGCGTCGATCACGAGAAGCTGACCTATTACAATAACGGGGCCAAACGACGCCTGACCGACGTCCACGGCCAC
>CAIVYX010000355.1 GCA_903910245.1 uncultured Opitutia bacterium
CGTCGCGTATCGAGGTTCATCGGGCGCGCGAGTAGCCCGGGGACGTTCTCGGCAAAACGTTTGCGGACGGCCATGGTCAGGCGGCGGGTCCGTCCTTGAGCTTCGGGAAGAGGTAGGACTTGTCGACCGCCTGGGCGGCAACAATGACCGCCGTGCCGAAGATGTCGTGCGCGCTGGCGCCGCGGGAGATCTCCGCGGCGGGGCGATCAAGGCCCGTGAGGATTTGCCCGTAGGCCGGGATGTCGGCGATGTGCTGGGCCAGCTTCGAGGCGATATTACCCGAGTTGAGGTCGGGGAAGATTAGCACGCTAGCGCGTCCGGCGACCGCGCCGGCGACTTCCTTGGATTGGGCCGCGAAGGGATTGATGGCCGCGTCGGCCTGCATGTCGCCATCGATATCGCAGGTGATACCCAGTTCACGGGCCTTGCGGCGGGCGAGGTCGGTGGCGACCTGAACTTTCTTCACCGAGGCGAGGCGCGGATTGGAAGCGTGCGTCGAGTAGGCGAGCATCGCGACCTTCGGGGTAGTGTTGGTCAGGTGTCCAGCGAGACCCGCGGTAGTCACTGCGATGTCGGCGAGCTGCTCGGCGGTCGGATCGGGGATGACGCCGCAATCGGCGAGAAAGAGGACGCCTTCGATGCCGAACTTGCCCTCTTCGGATTCGAGAATCTGCATCGACGAGACCGTCTCGACTCCTGCTTGGCGGGGCATCACCTGGAGGATGGCGCGGAGGCCGGACGAGGCGTGGGTGGTGGCGCCCGAGATCAGGGCGTCGGCGCCGCCGGTAGCGACCATCAGACAGGCGAAGTAGTTTGGGTTGAGGGCCAGTTCGGCCGGGTTGCCCTGGAGGTTCGTGTTGCCGTAGCGCTGGATGGACTCGAGCTTCTCCGTGAAGCTCTTGAGCTCATCGCTGCGTTCCGGTTCGATGACGCGAATGCCTTCGAGGCTGATATTGAGGCGGGCCGCGTTGACCTTAATGCGCTGGCGGTCGCCGACGAGCATCGGTACGCCGAGCTTCTTGACGACGAACTGGCGGGCGGCCTGGATGACGCGGGCGTCGGCGCCTTCGGGGAAGACGATGCGCTTGGGGTGGTTCTGGAGGCGGGCGGAAAGGCGGGAAATGAGGGACATAGTCGGTGGGCGCCGGTGAGGACCAGCGGACGCGTATTAAGTTTAAATAAGCCCATAGGGCGAGGCAGAAGGCATCACCTCGGGAGCCGTTGCCGCAGCGTCACTTAGCCGGCGTGGGCAGGGTCGGCTTGAAGGCGGGAAGGCCCTTGAGGGAGGCCTTGGCGGTCGACTCGACGTGGTAGCCCATCTTTTCAAAATACTCGCTCACGTCGGCCTTGGCGGCCTTGCCGTAGCGTTCAGCGAAGATGCTCTGTAATTGTTCTTTCGTCGCTCCCTTGGGGGTGGCGACCGAGGCGTAGGAGCGCAGCGTCTGGCGCAGGGGCTCCCAGCCATGGGCGCGGATCAGGACGACGAAGGTCGCGAGCTGTTCGAACGGACCTTTGTTGGGCTCGGCGGCGAAGCGCTTCGCCAGCATCTCGTCGAGTTTCTCCATCGCCGGATGGCCGCGGCCCTGAGGTTTGCCGACGAGTTTTTCCATCACGTAGAGCGAGAACAGGTTGCAGGTCACTTCCGTCTGGCCGTCGAAGGTCCAGCTGGTGCGCTGGTGATTGTGGCCGAGTTCGTGGAAGAAGCCCCAGTTTCCTTCCTTGGTCAGCTTCGGGAGGTCGATGCTGTCCTTCTGGGAGGGATCGATCCAGCACATGAACGGATAGCCCGAGTGCATGAAGCCGGCGGAGATCTGTCGGTCCGGGACGACGCGCTCGGGGGCGAGGCGGGTCAGCGCGATGAGGTCATCTTCCAAGGCCATCGCCTTGTCCCACCATTCCAGCAGGCCTTTCGGGTCGGCGAGTTTCTTCACTTCGGAAGCTTGGACGTGCAGGATGACCTGCTTGCCGACGAGCGTGACCCACGGAGCGGGGTTCTGCTTGGCCTTCATCCAGGTGTCGGGCGTGTCCTTGCCGAGGACGTAGGTGGGCATCGCGACAGCGTTGCTGAACTGCAACGGGGTGGAGGGCGACGCCTTCACCGGCTTACGCCAGTCCTTGTGCGAGCTCTGGATGAAGAGCTGACCACCAAACGGGTTGGCGATCTTGTTCTCGCCGACCTTCAGCTCGAACGTGCGGGCGATGACTGGGAAGCGGTTCCACTTATCGAGCTTCAGCAGGCTATCGCGGTGACAGCCGATGATGACCTTGACCACACGGTTCTCGGGAATCGAAGCGGCCTTCACGATGACGACCTCGCCCGGGGCGGCGTAGAGGCCCGTCTCCTGCCAGGCGTCCGGGCCGGTGGCGAGGTTGGGCGCATTACCCGCGTTGGTGTCCCAGCGGTGGACGAGATTAGAATCATAGGTGACCGTGCGGGCGACGCGCTCCTTGGCTTCGACGATGCCTGGGAAATCCTGGGCTGAGGCGTGGGCGCCGAAGGTGCCTGGTTCCTTGGCCATATAGGTTTTAATCGATTCGTGTAGTTCGCCGCGGGCCGCTTCAGCGGGCTGGGTGAAGGGAGCTTTTTTCGATGGCGTAATCTCTTCCGGAGAAATGGCGGCGAATACGACGGAGGTCGCAAAAAGGAAGGCGCAAAGGGGACGCATCGTGAGGGGTTCCTTACGTTGTCTTTCCCGTTCAATCTCGCCAACGCCAAACCCTTCGAAAGGGTCGGTTTTTAACGGAAGATAACGGTCTTATTGCCTGCCAAGAGAACGCGGTCCTCGACGACCGCGCGCAAGCCGCGGGCCAGTACGACCTTCTCGATGTCCTTGCCTAAGTGGGCCATGTCTTCCGGCGTATCCGAATGGTCGATGCGAATCACGTCCTGTTCCACGATGGGGCCTTCGTCGAGGTCGGGCGTGACGAAGTGGCAGGTCGCACCGATGAGCTTCACGCCGCGGCGATGGGCCTGATGGTAAGGCTTGGCACCGGCGAACGAAGGGAGGAATGAATGATGAATATTGATGATCTTGCCTGCGAAGTTGCGGCAGAGTTCTTCGTCCAGCACCTGCATGTAGCGGGCGAGGACGATTAGGTCAGCTTTCTCCTGGCGGAAGATCTGCTCCATCTTGCGGTAGGCTGTATGCTTGGTCTCCGGCGTCACCGGGACGAAGTGGAAGGGGATGCCGTGGGCTTCGACGATCTTGCGGTGGTCTTCGTGATTGGAGATGACGCAAGGAACGACGAACGGGAAATCCTGGGCGACGTGGCGGGCGAGTAGATCGTAGAGGCAGTGCTCCTGTTTCGAGCAGAGGAGGATGACGCGGCGGGGCTTGGCGGAATCGGAGAGGGTCCACTCCATGCTGAACTTTTTAGCGACCGGAGCGAAAAGTTCGCTGAATTTATCCGCCGGGAAGTCGAGGGAGTCGCCGTTGATTTCGACCCGCATGAAGAATCGTTTTAGTTCGTGTTCGGTATGCTGGCTGGCTTCCGTAATCCAGCCCTGGTGGCCGGCGACGAACGCGGACACCTCGGCCACGATGCCGCTCGTGTCGGGGCAGGAGAAGCTAAGGGTGAGGGTGCGGGCCATGTCGGAGGATGGAAGGGGAGGGGCGCAGGGGTCAAGACACGGCGACGGGTGCCCCCTTGCGACGGGTGTTTTATCGCCAAACATGCCCGCCCCCGGCTTGCCTGCGGGATTGACCAGCCCTCGTCCCTTCCTACGTTGACCCTTCACCTTTTACCAAGATGGCTAAGACCCTGTTCCAGAAAGTTTGGGAAGCGCATACGGTGCGCAAGCTGCCTAATGGGCAGACCCAATTGTTCATCGGCACGCACCTCATTCATGAGGTGACGAGCCCTCAGGCCTTCGGGATGCTCCGAGACCTCGGGCTCAAGGTGAAGTACCCCCAGCGGACCTTTGCTACGGTCGACCACATCGTCCCGACCAACGAGCTCAAGGAGCCCTATTCCGACCCGATCGCCCAGGAGATGATCGAGGCCCTCCGTACGAACACCAAGGACTACGGGATCCGCTTCTTCGACACCACGACCGGTAACCAAGGCATCGTCCACATGGTCGGTCCGGAGCAGGGTATCACCCAGCCCGGCACCACGATCGCTTGCGGTGACTCCCATACCGCCACCCACGGTGCGTTCGGCGCGATTGCCTTCGGTATCGGTACCACGCAGGTCCGCGACGTCCTCGCGACCCAGACTCTCGCCCTCAGTCCCCTCAAGGTCCGGCGCATCGAGGTCAACGGCAAGCTCGCCCCCGGCGTCTACGCCAAGGACGTCATTCTGCACATCATCCGCGTCCTCGGCGTCAATGGCGGCATCGGCTACGCTTACGAATACGCCGGTACGACCTTCGACGGCTTCTCCCTCGAGGAGCGCATGACCGTCTGTAATATGTCCATCGAAGGCGGCGCCCGTTGCGGTTACGTCAATCCGGACCAGAAGACTTTCGACTACATCAAGGGCAAGCCCTTCGCGCCGAAGGCCGCTGATTGGGATGCCGCCGTGGCCCGCTGGGCTTCCTTCGCTTCCGACGCTGGTTGCCAGTATGACGACATCAAGCCCTTCAAGGCCGAGGACATTCGCCCGACCGTCACCTGGGGTATTACCCCGGGTCAGGCTATCTTCATCGACGAGAAGATGCCGGCGCTCGAGACCCTCAACGCCGCCGACCGCCAGACGGCTGAAGACGCCTACGCTCACATGAAGCTGGCGCCGAACACCCCGATCAAGGGTACCAAGGTCGATGTCTGCTTCCTCGGTTCCTGCACCAACGGCCGCATCTCCGACCTTCGCGAAGTCGCCAAGTACCTCAAGGGTCGCAAGGTCAGCCCGAGCGTCAAGGCCATCGTCGTCCCCGGCTCGCAGCTCACCGCCATCCAGGCCGTCCATGAAGGCCTCGATAAGATCTACATCGAAGCTGGCTTCGAATGGCGCGGCGCAGGTTGCTCCATGTGCCTCGCAATGAATCCCGATAAGCTTGTCGGCGACCAGCTCTGCGCTAGCTCCTCGAACCGTAACTTCAAGGGCCGCCAAGGTTCCCAGACCGGCCGTACGGTACTCATGAGCCCGCTCATGGTTGCCGCTGCCGCCATCACTGGTCAGGTCACCGACGCCCGCGAAGTCTTCAAGGTCTGATGTCCGCCTCCGCACCAGTCGACCGCGTGCTCGAGCGTATCGCCCAAGGCGATGACGTTGCTGCGGCCTGCTTGGCCGAAGGACTCGCCTGCCAGTGCGACGTCCGCGTCGACGCCCATTACGACGGCAAGCCCGTGTGCACCGTGACCCTGCCATGGGTTGTGGACGGCCACGCGATTCTGGTGGCCGACGAGTCCGTCGCCGCCTCCGTCGCCGAAGAACGCCTCGCTTCCCTCGCTTCCGCGCTCGCGATGCCGGTCTGCGTCATCCGTCGCCCCGTCGCCGCCTAATCTTTCAAGCCGCCATGTCCCTCGCCCAAATCAATCAGGTCAAAGCTCTCGCCCTCGCCGTCCCCGGCGATGACATCGATACCGACCGCATCATCCCTGCGCGCTTCCTCCGCTGCGTGACCTTCGGCGGTCTCGGCGAGCACGCCTTCCGCGATGAGCGCACCGGTCCTGATGGCAAGGAGCGCGCGCATCCGATGAACTCTGCCCAAGCCGCTCGTATCGCCGCCGCCAAGCAGGGCGTCATGGTCGTCGGCTTCAACTTCGGTTGCGGCAGTTCTCGCGAGCATGCGCCCCAGTCGCTCTGGCGCTTCGGCTTCACCGCCTTCGTTGGGGGCAGCTTCGCCGAGATCTTCTTTGGCAACTCCACCACCCTCGGCGTGCCTTGCCTGACCCTCTCCAAGGAAGACCTCGCCGAGTGCGACGCCTTCGTGCGTGCCAATCCTGACGTCGAAGTCACCGTCGACGTTGAGAAGCTGACTGTCTCCGCCGGTGCCAAGACCTGGAAGGCGGATATCGCCGCTTCCGCCCGTGACGGCCTCGTCAAGGGCAAGTGGGACCCCATTGCGGACCTTCTCGAAGGTGCCGATGCCGTGGCCAAGACTGCGGGTGGTCTCGCCTACGTCGAAGGCAAGTAAGCCTATTAGTCAGCCCAAGCAAAAGGCCGCCCGATGGGCGGCCTTTTTGTTAGCACGTGAGTTGCAGCTTACTTGAAGCGGACGCCGTTGGAGTCCTGCGTGACCGTACAGGCTTCGATAATCGCCCAGACCCACGTACCGATGCCCCCGATGCCACAAGTCAGCAGGCAGATGAGTAGCTGGGTGATTGCTCGGGAATTATAACCAGCAAAGAAGTTGTGAATTCCAAGATGACCGAAGAAGACAGCCAGCAATACATAAGCCACGCGGTCTTTGGCGTTTCCATTATTGGCTTGGGGTGCTGCGTAGGACGAAGGCGGAGGGACAGGCAGGCCGGCGGCAAGCTGGGTCTGCTGGAGTGGCGTCCAGTTAGCCATGCCGTTCGTCCAGACCAGCGTGTCGATGGAGATTGTCCGGTCGGCGATGAGTGAGCGCATGGTGGCTTCGTCGACTGGTCCGATGCGATTGCCGTTCTGTTCGTAGTACCACATGCGATGGTTCTGGGGGGTGGGGGATCCCCTGTAAAAACAAAAGAGGCCCGTCGCCGGGCCTCTTCGTTATAATCTGGTGGCTGCTTTTCAGCCCTTCCAGATGCGGAGGAGAGCATCGGCCATATCGGACGGCGTGGCTGCGACGGAGATACCGCACTCTTCGAAGATCTTGATCTTCGCGGCGGCGGTATCTTCGGCTCCGCCGATGACGGCGCCGGCGTGGCCCATGCGACGTCCAGGCGGAGCGGTGGCACCGGCGATGAAGCCCGCGACGGGTTTCTTGCAGTGCTCCTTGATCCAGCGGGCGGCTTCGACTTCGGCGTTACCGCCGATTTCACCGATCATGATGATGGCGTCGGTTTCCGGGTCGTCGTTGAAGAGCTTGATGACGTCGAGGTGCGA
>CAIVYX010000356.1 GCA_903910245.1 uncultured Opitutia bacterium
CATCGTCGTAGACGCGACCGACCTGTACGCGGGACAAGCGGGGGAACGTCCGCTGGAACAGCGCGCCGTCCCGACCGACAGCCGCATCACCCTTCGATCGCTTAAGGCTGGCGAGTCGATGACTCATGACGGAGTCAAGTTACTCGAGGTGCTCGTTGTACGAGGACTACTGAGCCTGAACGGCGAAGCGCTCGGCCCTGCGTCCTATGTGCGACTGGCGCCAGGCGTCCCCGCGACGTTCACGTCAACGGAGGCCAGCATGGTTTACCTGAATGAACGCACGCCGACGGAACCGGAAGCGGACTCTTTCGCGTTACGTGGTTATTCCCTCGACTGGCGTCAAGGCATGGTGCCCGGACTCAAGGTGACCTCGCTGCACCAAGGCCTGACGAAACACACCGCCTTGGTGCGCTGGGCGCCCGAGACCCGCTTCAATCCGCACACTCACGTCGGTGGCGAAGAGATCCTGGTCCTCGAAGGCGTCTTCCGCGACGAGCACGGCAGTTATCCGGCTGGCACCTGGATTCGCAGCCCGCATATGAGCAACCACCGGCCGTTCACCGGCCCGGAAGGCGCGACGATTCTCGTGAAGGTCGGCCACTTGGACGTGGCCTAAGCCGTCACTTCGACACGTCCAGAATCTCCGCCTCGAGCGCGATAAACTGGCCGTTGTCGAGGTCGAGCAGCGTCTTAACACCCGGCTTGACGGTAATCGTCGTGTTAGCACGAGAGACAGCAACCTGCGGAGTAGGCGCATCCAGGATGACCCCTTTGTGCAGGACCAATTCGACGGACTGACCTAGGCGTGAAAGCGTCAGCGCCTCGCGCTTCTCGTCGTAGGAACGGAGCGTCCAGCCATCGATGCGACGGCCCAGTGGCACCCACTGGCGCTTACCGGCGGCATCTTCGATCGAGAAAAGCTTATCCTTCGTCAGCACGCCATGGAAGAAAGGGAGGTTGCTCTTGGCGCGCGGAGCGGGCGCAGTCTCTTTGGTCGCAGGGGTAGTAGCTGGCGCAGGTGGGGCTTCGCGGGACTCCGTGACCGCCTCAAGCGTCAGCGTGCCGTCTTTATTGACCTTCGGAGTGACCGTGAAGATCACGCCTTCTTCGGCTGACCCCACGCGGATGGTCGTCTGCTTACCGTCGACCGTGATGACCGTAGGTTCGGCGTAGACCTCCGGTTTGCCGTCCTTGTCCGGGCGCGTGAACGTAGCCATAACCTTCAGATGCGTCGGCACTGCCTCATCGGCCGCGAAGGCCGTGGCAGCCAACAGGACGAGAGGCAACAGGCGGAGCATCGATTAGCGGGCGACCGGAGTCGCGGAGACCGACGCGCTGACCGAGACCTCGAGGCCGCCGACGCCGGGGACCTTCACGACCTCACCCGGACGCACCGTCACGACGGTGCTCAGCTCGCTGGCCGAGGCTTCGATCGATGATTTGTAGAGGCGGAGTTCCTGATGCGTGGCGCCCTGAGCGACGACCAGCATCTCCTTCTCCTTGTCGTAGGACTCCAGGGTCCAGCCGTCGACAGTGGAACCGATCTTGTACCAGCGACGCCCGCCCTTGCTGTCCTGGATCGAAAAGAGGCCTTCCTGGGCGAGCACCGAATAGAAGGTGAGCGTACCGTCAGGCGACTTAGACTCGCGCTTACGCTCGCGACCAGCCTGCTTCGGGTCGACCGGCTCGGGCTTATGGGCAATGACGACGCGCAGGGAGATGCTCACCGTGCCGTCCGGCTGCGCCGTGGGCGCGATGACCAATTCCATTGAGCTCTCTGGCTTGCCCTTCGGATCCTTGGGGTCGGGACGACCGGCCACGGAAACACGGGCTTCGGAGCCAGAGATGACCGAGACGGAGGGGGCCGTCATACTATCGGACTTACCGGTCTTCGGGTCGAGATGGGAGACGGAAGTGCGCACGGTGACCGTGGGCGGAGGCGCCGGGGCGGGGACCTGGGCGCCGAGGGAAACGGCCAAGAAGGAGCCTAAGGCGAGCAGGAGGTGATGGGGAGCCATGGGGGACGGCATAGTTCTATTTCCCTTATACCCCATCGCGAGGCAAAAGGTTGCACCGCGGACCGCCGAAACCTCAGAGACGCTTGAAGATCAGCGCGGCGTTATGCCCGCCGAAGCCAAGGTTGTTCGAGATCGCCACGTCCACCTTGCGGGCCTTGGCGACGTTCGGCGTGTAGTCGAGGTCGCAATCAGGGTCCGGATTCTCGTAATTGATGGTCGGCGGAATCATGCCCGTGTGAATGGCCATCACGCAGGCGGCCGCCTCGATACCGCCGGCGGCACCCAGGAGGTGGCCCGTCATGGACTTGGTCGAGGAGATGGAGATCTTGGGGGCGAGGTCGCCAAAGCAACGCTTGATGGCGAGGGTCTCGCAGCGGTCGTTGATCGGGGTCGAGGTGCCGTGGGCATTGATATAGTCGACTTCGGATTTCTCGATGCCGGCTTCGGCGAGAGCACGGCTGAGGCAGAGCGCGAGGCCCTTCCCTTCCTGATCCTGGCCGGTGATGTGGTAGGCGTCGCAGGTGGCGCCGTAGCCGGCCAGTTCGCAATAGATGCGGGCACCACGGGCCTGGGCATGCTCGAGCGATTCGATGACCAACACGCCCGAACCTTCGCCCATCACGAAACCATCGCGCAACTTATCGAACGGACGGGAGGCCTTCTCGGGCGTATCATTGAAGTCGGTCGACATCGCCTTCATGTTACAGAAGCCAGCGTAACTCAGGCGGGTAATGCAGGCCTCGGAGCCGCCTGAGAGCATGATGTCGGCATGGCCGTCGCGGATATGGCGAAAGGCTTCGCCGAGGGAGTGGGAACCGGAGGCGCAGGCCGAGACGACGCCGAAGTTGACGGACTTCGCTTGGAACTCGATGGCCACGACGCCGGAGGCGATGTTGGCGATGAGCGAAGGAATCGTGAAGGGAGAGACGCGCGACGGGCCGCGCTCGATGAGGACGCGGGCTTGGTTCTCGATGGTCTCCATTCCGCCGATGCCGGAGCCGATGATCACACCGAAGCGCTCGGAATCCAGCTTGGTGACGTCGACGCTCGCGTCCTGGATCGCGAGACGGGAAGCGGCGACGGCGTACTGCGTGTAGCGGTCGTTACGCTTGGCTTCCTTGGCGTCCATGAACTTGGACGGGTCGAAATCGCGGATTTCGGCGCCGACCTTGGACGGGAAGTCCGTGGGGTCAAAACGGGTGACACGCGAAATCCCCGAACGACCCTTGATGAGGGCGTCCCAGAAGGTCGCGTTATCGTGACCGAGGGCTGTCACCGAGCCGATGCCCGTGACGACTACCCGGCGAGAATTGCGGTCGGAGCTCAAGGGGGCGGGCCTACGAGAAAAGCCCGTTCTGCTTACTTGGTGGCGTGGACCTTGATGTGCTCGATGGCATCACCAAGGGTCTTGATACCGGCGGCCTTGTCTTCCGGGATCGTGATGCCGAACTCGTCTTCGAAAGCCATGATGATTTCGACGAGGTCAAGGGAGTCAGCCTTCAGGTCGCCCTGGAAGCTGGCCGTAGGGGTCAGCTGGTCGGGGGTGACGGAGAGTTGCTTGACGATGATATCCTTGACGCGCTGTTCGATGTTTTCGGGCATAATAAAAGGGTGTTTTGTTAGGTTTTGGGGTGTCAGATAGCCATTCCTCCGTCAACCGAAAAGACCTGACCGGTGATGTAGCCCCC
>CAIVYX010000357.1 GCA_903910245.1 uncultured Opitutia bacterium
AGACCCATCCGTGGGTCCGCTTCGCTGGTCGCCTGCTCGAAGAACTCAATCCCGGCCCGCTCCGCGATTCCGTCCGCTACGCCCTCGAACAGCAGCGCGCCTTCCCCCTCGACACCGCCAACGGCATCCGTGGACGCCTCCGCAAAGAAGGCTTCCACCTTTATAAGAAGGGCTCGAAGGGCATCACCTACGCGTGCTCCGTCCGCCGCCGCTGCCGCGATCCGAAAGTCACCTTCAGCGATCCGATGGCCAAGCTCTTCGACTCGCTCGACCGCAAACCGGCCCAGCAGGCGAAGGACCTCGTCCTCGCCCTCGCCGGCGAGAAAGCCGAGGACGCCGCCAAGACGCAGGTACTCACGGATCTCTCTTTCCTCATCGGAGAAGGCTACATCGCCAACCTCCCCGACGGTCGCCTCTTCGCCCAGCCCATCCTAAGCAGTCAGGCCCAAGCCAAGGAAGAAGCCGCCAACGACGAGACCGCGGAAGAGTGTAAGTAAGCGCGACGGTGCAGGGCACCGTCGAGGGGACCTGTGGGCACGTTGGCACGTGGACAAGGGGCCGATTCAAGAGAGACCGGAAACCGGAAAGTTAGCTGAGGGCATCAACACCCCAGCCAAACATCCGGTCTCCCTTTGAGTTATCACTCCCCCTTGTCCCCTTGCCCACGTGCCCCCTGGAAATAAGAGCTTCGCTCTTATTTCCAATTCTCCCCAATCCACGGCGTGGGCAGCACGCGGCGATACCATTTACCGCTGCGACCGACGAGCGCATCGGGCGGATTGGGTAGGCCATGGAAGACAACGATCTTGGCACCTTCGGGAATCTCCGGGGTCTGCCAGAAGGAGAACGGGAAATATTTCACGCAGTGCTTCTTGAAGCTGCGGCACCAGGTCTCGGGCCAGTAGCTGACCTTACCCTGCGCGCTGAGATGCGCGGTGAGGAACTCTTGCTCGTTACGATGACGCTTGCGGACGGCGTCCAAGTTCGTGCGGAAATATTCCAGGACGTCGGGATAAGTGCCCGCGCGCCAGCGGTAGACGGACGAATTGCCAGTGTAGTCGCCCTTCTGCCAGTCGCGGATAATCAGGAAGTCACCGGGCTGGGCGAAGAACGAGTCCATGTTGCCGACGATGACGATGTCGATGTCGAGGAAGAGGATGTCGCCCTTCAGCTCAGGGCCGCCGGGCACGGTCAGCGCGGGTGAAAAGGAAACGAGCTTGGTCCAGCCACGCTCCGGGGCGCCAGCGGGTAACTCCAGGCTGGGAATGGGGAACGTCTCGATACCAGGGTTGAGGCCGGTCTTGTCGTCCGTCAGGCAGACAAAGCGATGCGGGGTGGTCAGGTGGCGGCTCACCATGGAATGGAGTCGGTTCACGTATTCCGGTCCGTACTTCTTGCCCCACTTCATGCAAAGGATGGTCGCCATGCTGCCGTCAGCGTGGGGATTCCCCGCCGAGGCTCCAGCCTCTTTCCTATGACAGACCAGTCCGGCCGGCCCCTTGCGTCCCCCCTGCCCCTGGGCATACTATGCCATATGAGCGACGATCACGACGACGAGAACTTCACCTCCGACGACGAATACGGCGAGGGCGGCATCCCGCCGGACCTGGAAGCCGACATCGAGGAAAAGATCCAACGGGAGGTCGACGAGCGCACAAGCTCACTCTACGAGGATTCCCGCCCGCGCTCCGGCGGTTGCCTCATGATCCTCGCCCTCCCCGTGCTGGGGCTGTGGTTCCTGGGGTAAAACAAAAGGCCGTGATGCATCGAAGGTAGGGGCAGCACCGCGTGCTGCCCCTAGTTCTGCATCTGGGTAGGGCCGAGCATCCCTGCTCGGCCGCGGCCGGCCAAGGATGGCCAGCCCTACCACGAGTCAGCTATGTCGTGACGCGGTCCCGACCCTACCCCTTGCCCACATGCCCCCCCTCTAAAGCGCGACGCGCTTTCGCTTATTTGAGTGACCTCAGATACGCCACGAGGTCGAGGAGATCCTTCTCCGCGAGCATGCCGTCCAGGCCCATGGGCATGAGGCTAGTGGTGAGCTGAGTGGATGAGGCAACGCTCTCGGTGGGGAGCAAGCGCTCCTGACCGGAAGCTTCCTTGATCATAATGCCTTCCGCGGAACGGGCCTTGATGAGGCCGAGCACACTGGAGCCGTCGGTCAGCTGGAACGAATTCTGGTCGTAATCACGGGCGATGCTGTTGCTCGGAAAGAGGATGCTCTCGACGATTTCGCGTTCGGCGCGGATGCCGCCGATCTTGCTCAGGTTCGGCCCGAGCTCATTGCCCTTATCACCAATCTTGTGGCACGCAATGCAGGCGCCACGTCCGGATTCATAGACGGCACGACCGGCGACGGGGTCGCCCTTCTTTGCGGCGGCCAAGGCCAGAGGCGCGAGGCGCTCCTTTTTGGCGTCATTAACCGCGAGCGCGGCGTCGAACGACGGCTCGAGGACTTCGTAAATTTCGCGCGGCAGAAAGCCGAAGGCCTTGCGCACGAGGTCAGGACTAAAAGTGCCGAGCATGGGCGACTTGCTCAGCGCGACGGCGATCTTCCGGCCGGTATCCTTGGACACGTTCTTGTAGTTCTGCGGTACGGCTAGTGCGACGAGGAGTTCGCTCTGCTCGAGCGGACCAGCCGTCGGCAGCAGCGCGAGATAGGTGTCCCACTGCGCAGGCGTAAGCTTCGTGTTAGCGAGACGCGCGGCTGCGTCCATCCGCAGGCCTGGATTGGCGGGATCGACGAACAGGTCGGTGAGCAGCTTGAAGGCCGGGTCGCTGAGGCCTTCGCCGCTGCCCGACAAAGCGAGCAAGGCCTTGAGGCGGAGCGAAGCAGGCTTGGCGGCGTCGACGGAGACGGCGTTGAGCGCTTCGTCGAAGCGCTTGTCCTTCACGCGAGCAAGAGCGTCGAGCAAGAGGGGCGAAGCGCCCTTGGCGAGCTGGGCCTGAAGTGGCGCATGCCAGAACTTAGCGTCGATCTTGCCGGGCTGGGCCGCGATGGCGCGCAGGGCGGCCTGACGGACGGCGGCCTTCTCATGGCCGAGCATCCGAGCGATACCCTTCGCGACGCCCGGTTGGCCAGCGAGCGCGCTCGCAAACTTCGCCATAGCGGCGACCTGCGTGGCGGTCGGCGCGGGTTGAGCGAGCCACTGTCCGAAGACGGGCGCGAGGACCGCATCGGCGTCAGGCGCCTTGATCAGGGCGAGGTAAGCATTCTTGGCGAGCGCGGCGTCAGCGGAATCCGCCTGGCTGAGCGCAAACTTCAGGACATCGCCGTAATCAGACTCCTTGGTGCGGGTCTGCGAGACGATGCGCAGCAAGCGAGCTTGAGCGACCGGACCTTTGACCATGGTGAGGTCGGCGGCGGTGAAGCCGGCGAGGCGCATGCCGGCGGTGAGGATGGCGTGCTCGAGTACGAGGTCAGCTTCGCGCGAAAGCAGTCCGCGGACAGCTTCCGTCACAGCGAGCGACTTAGTCTCGCGGAAGGTCAGGCCTTCGAGTCCGCGACGGACCTCCGACTGGTCGGCCGAGGAGAGCTGAGCAAGGAATTCAGCATCACTCTTAGGCTTGGCGCGTTCGAGGGGCTTATGGGCGGCGAGTACGGCAGCGTGCGCGGCCTTCCCTTCCGCGGTCCGGCGGATGCGGTAAATCATGCCGGGGACGTTGGCTGAACCCTGCAGACTCGAGGGGCAATGCGAATACCAGGTTCCAGTGTCGAAGACGATGAGCGAGCCGTCCGGTGCTTCCATGACGTCGGTCAGGTGCGAGCCCTTGCGATCGACGGTAAAGAATTCGTGCTCGGTGGTGCGATAGGTCGCCCCTTCCTTCTGCATCTCGTAACGCAGGACCTTCTGCGAGTTGTACATGGTCACCATCAGTTGCAGGTTGGCAGGGTCAGCGGCCCAAAGATGCCCATCGGTGGCCAAGGCATTGGCGTTCTTCCAGAAGGCGCAGCCGCTGGGCACCATGTGGCCGAGCTCGCGAAGGATGGGCATACGCTCGTGGGTGCGCGGGAGGTCGGCGATGATGCGCAGGAAGTCGGGACGTTCATAGACGCCGCCGAGCTGCCACTGCATGAGGGTGTCAACGCGCGGGCTGCCGAAATAAAGATTGGTGGTCCCGATGAGTTCGCCGGTGGGCGTGAAGTCGAGACCTGTAGGGTTGTCGGCGCAGCCGAGCGAATGCCAGCGGACGTCGGAGCCATCAGGCAGCATCGACCAGATACCGCTATTGAGGCCGGCATGCACGAGGGTGCCGTCTTGCTGTTTAATATCATGTCCCTTGCGGCCGTGTGTCCAATAAAGGCGGCCATCGGGGTGAAGGCGCGGGCCATGGCAATCCGCGCTATTGGCGGTCCACTGGAAACCGCCGACGAGGAGTTCGCGCTGGTCGGCGACGCCATCGCCGTCGGTGTCAGTGAGTTTCCAGACGCCCGGGGTGTCGGTCACGTAGAGGCTGCCGTTCAGGAAGTAGGCGCCCTTAGGATAGGCCAGTTTATCCGCGAAGACGGTGCTACGCTCGAACACGCCGTCCTTATCGCGATCCTCCAGGAGGAGGATGCGATTAGGGAGGACGGTCTCGAACTTATTCGGGCTCCAATTTACGCCAGCGGAGTCGCCTACGAACAGGCGACCTTGGTCATCGACGCATCCCATGGTGGGATTGGCTACCATTGGAGAGGTGGCGGCGACGACCATTTCAAAACCCGGTGGCAGC
>CAIVYX010000358.1 GCA_903910245.1 uncultured Opitutia bacterium
AGCGCCTCGCCGCCCTGCAGAAGGTCTATAAGTGCGCCAAGGGATACCCTTCGCTCGAAGCGATGCTCAAGGACCCTAAGGTCGAAGCCGTCTTCCTCGCGACGCCGGCGCCGGACCACGTCCGCCACACCCTCCTGTGCCTAGCCGCCGGCAAGCACGTACTCAGCGCCGTGCCCGCCGCAATGACGCTCGAGGAGTGTGGCCGGCTCGCCGCAGCGGTGAAGCAATCAGGCCTGACCTACATGATGGCCGAGACCAGCTGCTGGCAGCAGCTCACAATTTCTGCCCGCACGTTCTACGCCGAAGGCCGCTTCGGACATCTCTACTATACGGAATCGGAATACCATCACCCGGGTCTCGAGACGCTCTACTTCGAGAACGGTCAGCGCACGTGGCGCCACGGCCTGCCCCCGATGCATTACCCCACGCACTGCACCTCACACCTGCTCAGTGTCACGGGCGAACGGCTGACGGAAGTGGTCTGCCACGGCTGGGGCGACGAGCACCCGATCGTGAAGGACAACGCCTATCACAACCCCTTCTGGACCGAGACCGCGCTCTTCCGCACCGACCGGGGCAACAGCATGCGCGTGGCGATCTGGTGGCGCGGCGCCCAAAAGGGCGGCGAGCGCGCCCGCTACTTCGGTGACAAGATGAGCTTCTATTTCAGCGACCCCACCGGCACGAACGGCCCTTCGATCGTCCGGGCCGAGACGAAGACCGAGCAGGATAGCGGCGGCTTCGAACGGTCCTCGCAGATCCTCGAGAAATACGCGGAGGTCAAATGGTGGAAGACAGACCTCCTGCCGGAACCGCTGCGCCACGATAGCGGTCACGAAGGCTCGCATTGCTTCATCACCCATGAGTTCGTCGATGCGGTCGCTAAGGGCCGCAAGCCTTTCGTCGGGATCGATGAAGCCCTGGCCTTCACAGTGCCAGGCATGATCGCCCATCAGTCCGCGATGAAAGGCGGCCAGTCCCTAAAGATACCGACCATCACGGGCTAACACTCCGTAACCCCGTTGTTACCTTGTTTCCTTACTACCCGGGCTCAGGGCATCTCCGCGCCCCGAGCCGCGGTGACGAGGTGATACCACTCCTCGCGGGTCAGTTCGAGATCCGCAGCCGCGGCCAGCTGCTTGATCTGCTCAGGCCGGGTCGTGCCGATGATGGGGACGATCTTGGCCGGGTGCTTGAGTATCCAAGCCAAGGCGATGAGCTCACGGCCGACCCCGCGCTCCTTGGCGATCCGATCTAGGACGGGGAGGACCGCGGTCGGATTGTAATGACACTGCCCAGGCAGGAGATCCACGCCGCCCGAACCGAGCAGGCCGGCGCCGAGTGGACTCCAGGCCAGCGGGGTGACCTTCTTCTCCTGGCACTGGTCCAGCGTGCCGTCATGCAATGCAGAGAGCTGCATCAGGCTGACCTCGACTTGATTCACGACCAATGGGAACGAGAGCGCGTTCTGGAGGAGCGAGAACTGCGAGGGACTGAAATTACTCACGCCGAACTCGCGCACCTTACCGGCCGCGCGCAGCTCGGTGAAGACCCCGGCGACTTCGGCGGCGTCCATAAGGTAATCCGGACGATGCAGATGCAGCAGATCGATGGTCTCGACGCCGAGCTGC
>CAIVYX010000359.1 GCA_903910245.1 uncultured Opitutia bacterium
CTCACTTTTGCACAGGAGCTCCGCTCCGATTTGCACCTTTGCACTGCCTCTAGCTTCCGCTCCCTGCCTCCCTTGTCCACTTGTCAACCGGCCAGCTAGTTTCTCTCTCCGGCCAACTGGCCAACCGATCAACTGTTCAACTCTGCCTTCTAAACTAAAATGCCCACCGCTCTCATCACTGGCACTTCCCAAGGTCTCGGCCGCGCCTTGGCCGAACGTCTATTGGCCGACGGCTGGACCGTGCACGGATTCGCGCGCGGCAAGCAGACGCTGGCGCACTCGAATTTCACCGCCCATGCGGTCGACGTCACCGACGAAGCCGCCGTGCGTGCTGCCGTCGCGTCCATCGCCGAGTCCGGCCGTATTGACCTACTGATCAATAACGCCGGCGCCGCGTCGATGAACGCGCTGCTGCTCACGCCTAGCGAAACCGCCGAGCGTCTCATGCGCGTGAATTATCTCGGTACGTTCCACTGTCTCCAGGCCGTTGGCAAAGTCATGGTCCGCCAGCGGGCCGGCCGCATCGTTAATGTCACCACCGTCGCCGTGCCCCTCGCCCTCGAAGGCGAAGCCGCCTATGTCGCCAGTAAGGCCGCCGTCGAAGCGCTTACTAAGGTCGCTGCCAAAGAACTGGCTCCCTCTGGCATCATCGTATCGGCGGTTGGCTTCGGCCCAATCGACACCGCTCTTACGCGGACGATTCCACGTGATCGGCTCGCCGCGCTTAACGCGCGTCTCGGCTTCACGCAGTCGCCAACTCTGGCTGAGGCCGCCGACTTCCTTCTCGTCCATGCGCATTCTGCTGAGGCTGGCCGGATTGATTACCTTGGTGACGTCTCCCGCCTCTAAAACTTGAACGATTGGCTCCAGCAAAGATTCGCCACCTCTGGCGACCGCCCTGCCTTAATCGGCAACTGGGGTGAATGCTCGTATGTGCGTCTGGCAGGCTTGGTGGATGAAGCCGCTCGCGCTCTTGCGGGTTTGCGTCTGCCCGGTCCTGCCGCTGTCGCCGTCGTCGGCGGACATGGGCCCGCGGCAGTCGCCTGGTTGTTGGCTTTGGAAGCCGCCGGACATTTCGCCGTGCCCTTGGCCGGTAATCCCGCCGAACACCCCGCGAAGCTCGCGCAGGTGAATGCGCAGTGGATTGTCACCACCGATGAGTATGCCTGGAATCTCTTGCCACGCATCGATGAGGCATCGGCTCACCCGCTCTTCCAGCAACTACACGCGAGCGGAGCCGCTGGACTGGTCTTGTTTTCGAGCGGCACCAGCGGCCAACCCAAGGCGATGGTGCAAAACCTCAACACGTTACTCGCTACCTATCTGGAGCGGCACGCTAGCCGTCTCCCCGTCCTCGCGCTGCTGGGCTTCGACCACATCGGCGGACTCAACACGCTCTTCGGCGCCCTCGCCGCCGGCGCCCCCGTCGTCGTACCCGCTTCGCGTGCGCCGGCCGACGTCGCCGCGGCGATCGCTAGTCATCGGGTCGCCGTGCTGCCGGCTTCGCCCACCTTCCTGAACCTTCTCCTCGCGGCCGGCGTCGAGGGTGACCTCGCCTCACTGCGCGTCATCACCTACGGAACCGAGCCTATGCCAGAGAGCCTGCTCCATCGCCTGAAGGCCGCCTTCCCGCGCGTCCGTTTCATCCAGACATTTGGGACCAGCGAGACCGGCATCACCCGCACATCGAGCCCTGAAGCTGGCTCGACCTTCCTGCGCTTCGACGATCCGAATCTCGAATGGAAGGTGATTGATGACGAGCTCTGGCTGCGCAGCCGCACGCAGATTGCGGGTTACCTCAACGCCAGCAATGAACGCTTCACCGCCGACGGCTGGTTCCGTACCGGCGACAAGGTCGAACAGGGGCCCAATGGCACGATTCGGATCCTCGGTCGCATGGGTGAGATGATCAATGTCGGCGGCGAGAAGCTCATGCCCGCCGAAGTCGAATCCGTCGTGCTCGGCGTCCCGGGCGTTGCCGATTGTCGCGTGCACGGTGAAGCCCATCCGCTCACCGGCCAGACTGTCGCTGTCGATGTCGTCAGCTTCACCACTGACCAGGAAGCCCTGCGCTCCGCCATTCGGATCGCCTGCCGCGAACATCTCGCCCGACACAAAATTCCAACCCGCGTCACCTTCGTCCCCTCTGTCAGCGGAGAGAGGATGAAGAAGACGCGCTGACGCGCGGAGTTGACCCGTTGAAAAGTTGGCAAGTTGGCAAGAAGAGAGACAGCCGAGGGGAGACCGGAAACCGGAAAGTATGCTGCGGACATTAGTAATAACCCCAGC